>JAURLQ010000100.1 GCA_030831125.1 Gammaproteobacteria bacterium | reverse complement strand
TCTGATTTGAAAACGAGCACCAGAGTGTTGCGGGTTCGCTCGCTGGCTCCTCACTCCGAACACTCCGTCGCTCTGTCAATTGCAGTGGTCCTGGGTGTCCCGCGAAGAGTCTGATTTGAAAACGAGCACCAGAGTGTTGCGGGTTCGCTCGCTGGCTCCTCACTCCGAACACTCCGTCGCTCTGTCAATTCCAATGGTCGTGGGTGTCCCGCAAATGTGTCCGCTATTGAGTTGATATCATGATGCTGACTCAAAAAATCATGTCTGCAGTTGAGCAGGATCAACAATCCGATTCGCCAAAGCGCTTGAATGATCACACTGAAAGATTGCGGAATGTCAGGATTGTTTACCTATCAGACCGATAGGCACATCCGATGATTATCTTCATATTGATTGAATTACGATGCAACTTCGTTTCTAGCCAAGGGTGAATATCATGCTCAAGAAAACTACGCATCTGATGTCAGCAGTTGCACTGGGGGTAGCACAGATCACAGCAATTAATGCTGCCAATGCCCAGAACGCAATGCCTGACAATGAATACTGGTGGCCCAATCAACTGAACCTCGAGCCGCTGCGACAGCATTCTCCCGAGTCTGATCCCCAGGGAGCAGACTTTGACTATGCTGAGGCCTTCAGTAATCTGGATCTGGAAGCAGTGAAGCAGGATCTGGTTGCGGTAATGACCACCTCCCAGGACTGGTGGCCTGCAGACTATGGGCATTACGGTCCTTTCTTCATCCGCATGGCCTGGCACAGTGCTGGTACCTACCGCATGAGTGATGGCCGTGGTGGCTCTGACGGTGGCATGCAACGTTTTGCGCCACTCAATAGCTGGCCAGACAATGCCAACCTCGACAAGGCCAGACGCCTGCTCTGGCCGATCAAACAGAAATATGGCCGGGATATTTCCTGGGCCGACCTGATGATACTGGCCGGTACCGTAGCCATGGAAGACATGGGTTTTGAAACGTACGGGTTTGCCGGTGGTCGTGTCGACATGTGGGAGCCTGAAATTGTGAACTGGGGGCCTGAAGCCGAGTGGCTTGCTTCCAACAGAATTTCTGAAGGACAGCTGGAAAGGCCATTTGGTGCTACCCAAATGGGACTGATATACGTGAATCCGGAAGGCCCCGGCGGTGTGCCCGATCCGCTGGCATCCGCCCAACGCATACGCCAGACCTTTGGCAACATGGCAATGACAGATGAAGAAACCCTTGCACTGATTGCCGGTGGACATACCTTTGGCAAGGCCCATGGTGCATACAACCCCGCAGATTGTGTGGGTGCCGAGCCTGAAGCGGCTTCAATAGAAGAGCAGGGACTTGGATGGACCAGCAGTTGTGGTACCGGCAATGGTGCCGATACTGTAACGAGCGGCCTTGAGGGTGCCTGGACAGTCAGTCCTGCTCAATGGACCCACAACTACCTGCAGAACCTCTATGCCTGGGAGTGGGAACAGACCCGCAGCCCGGCTGGTGCGATCCAGTGGAAGCCTGTTGGTGACAACGGTGCCGGTATGGTACCTGATGCACATGACCCCTCAGTACGTCATGCCCCGATCATGTTCACCACTGATCTGGCACTCAGGGAAGATCCCGGATTCAGGGAAATCACCACGCGCTGGCTCAACAATCCCCAGGAATTCGAGGATGCCTTCGCCCATGCCTGGTTCAAACTGACACATCGTGATCTGGGACCGAAATCCCGTTATCTGGGCAGTCTGGTACCTGAAGGAGATCTGCTTTGGCAGGATCCGATCCCGGCAGTTGATTATCCTGTCATCAATACCAGGGATGTAGCGCGTCTTAAATCGGAAATTCTCGATTCTGGGCTGAGTGTGTCGCAACTGCTTCGCACAGCCTGGGCTTCGGCTTCCAGTTTCCGTGGCACTGACATGCGTGGTGGGGCCAATGGTGCCCGTCTGCGTCTGGCACCCCAGAAAGACTGGGCAGCCAACAATCCGGCAGAACTGGCAGAAGTACTACCAGTTCTTGAAGCCATCCAGAATGACTTCAACGAGGGTTCGCGTCGCAAGGTGTCTCTGGCCGATTTGATTTTACTGGGCGGAGCCGCCGCAATCGAGAAAGCTGCTGCCGATGCCGGATATGATGTTGAAGTTCCTTTCGTGCCTGGCCGCGCTGATACCACGCAGGAACTTACAGACACAAGCTCCTTTGCTGTGCTGGAGCCCAAGGCAGATGGTTTCCGTAATTACTTCAGTAGCGACAGTCTGTTGTCACCTGCAGTAGCACTGGTAGACAAGGCAGATATGCTCAACCTTACCGTGCCTGAAATGACGGTGCTGGTAGGGGGCATGCGTGCAATGAATGCCAATGCAGACGGGTCTGCGCATGGTGTATTCACTGAAAACCCGGGCACGCTGAGCAACGACTTTTTCGTGTCGCTGATGGACATGTCTGTAGACTGGTCGATGTCAAATGCCCAGGGCATCTACGAAGCGCGCGATCGTGTCAGCGGTGAAGTGAAATGGACAGCCACACCGGTTGACCTGATCTTCGGTTCAAACTCGGAACTGCGGGCACTTGCCGAGTTCTACGCACAGGATGATGCGCGTGAACAGTTTGTTGACGACTTCGTGGCTGCATGGACCAAGGTCATGACGCTGGATCGTTTTGATCTCGATTGATCCTGCAAGGGGTATTGCAAAGAACAACGGCGGTAGTGATACCGCCGTTTTTTTTTGCAGGCAGGCCGTTCAGTCCATTTACCTTTGCTTTCCCTGAAGCTAAGTTGTGACAGTCATCCGGTTTTTACCGGGAAAGCCAAAGGGAGACAATTTTCATGTCAGACAAAGACAATTATCAATTGGGCATGCAATTGCGAAGAACCATGTGGGGAAACGCCGGTGCCGAAGAACGTGTCAATCTTGCTACCAGTTTCAACCGACCTTTCGAGGATATGGTGACCAGCTGGTGCTTCGGAGAGATCTGGCATCGTCCGGGGCTTGATCGTCGCCACCGCAGCATGATTACGCTCGCTGCTCTCACTGCGCTTACCAAACCCAACCAGTTAAAAATGCATATCCAGGGAGCGCTGGCCAATGGTGTCACGGTGGAGGAGATCAGAGAAATCCTGGTCCACACCACCATGTATGCCGGTTTGCCAGCAGGCGTTGAGGCCATGAGTGCAGCCAAGGATGTGCTGGGAAACATGGGGCTGGACTGAAGTGGTTGTACCAACAGACCGTGCCGCAAGTGCAAGGACATTACCGGGAGTAATGCTGTGAATGATTCAGTGAAAAAGGTCGGATTCATCGGGATTGGCAACATGGGTTGGCCTATGGCTGGCAATCTGGTCAAGGCCGGATTCGAGGTGGCGGTTCATGATGTAGATCCGGAGCGGACCAGGCGATTCTGCGCAGAACACACAGCAACTGCACCTGGTCTGGCCATGCTGGCGCGAAGTGATGTTGTAGTGACCATGCTGCCGGATGGTCATGGAGTCCGGAAAGTACTGATCGAGGCAGAGCAGGGCAGCTTTCTCGACAATGCCGGCTTTGGCTTGTTGATAATTGACATGAGCTCATCCGAACCAACCGGCACGCGCGAACTGGGCCGGTTGCTGCACGAAAAGGGAATTGTACTCATAGACGCCCCGGTATCCGGGGCAGTACCCCGAGCCACAACTGGCACACTGACTATCATGATAGGCGGGGATGATCCTGTGGGAATCGAGCGTGCAAGAGTGGTGTTGCAAGCCATGGGCAATCGCCTCTTTGAAACCGGTGGCAGTGGTACTGGTCATGCAGCCAAGGCGTTGAACAACTTCCTTGGGGCGACCAGCTTTGCAGCTGCCTCTGAAGCAGTGCTGATCGCGCAGCGCTTCGGGCTTGACCCCGCCACACTGGTGGATATCCTGAACGTTTCAACAGGCAAGTCCTTCATCAGCGAAGTGGTCATGAAAGAACACGTGCTGGATGGCAAATTTGCCAGTGGTTTCAAACTGGGTCTGTTGGCCAAGGATGTGAAAATAGCCGAAGGGCTTGGACGTGCTGTGGGTCTGGATGCACCGCTGCTGCGCCTGGTAAGTGATCGCTGGGCGCGAGCCTGTGAACAGATTGGTTTCGATGCCGACAATACTGAAGCGTTTCAAAGCTGGCAGGATAATTTGACAGAGTGATCGGGCCTTCCTTGGCGGAAGACCCGCAGGTGTCACGCTACTTGCTGCCTTTGCTGCCCGATTTGCCCTTTTTTGCAACAGCTTTCTTGCCTTTGGATTTTACCGGGGCTTTCTTCAGTTTGGCTTTACCACCAGTATCCTTGTCGTAGGTATCCAGGCCTGGCTTGATTTTCTTGTCATCAAGGAAGGCTTTCATGGCGCCATGGCGGAACTGGCCACCACTGCGGTACTGTGATCCGTCACCCTTGGCGTAGATGTAGTCGTTGGATGTATCCCAGTCGAGATAGCGTACACGCTTGAAAACCTCTTTTGCCGAGCGCAGCACTACCGGATCTTTCAGCAGCAGTACCTTGGCAAGTTCGACGACTCTGGCCTTGAGCTTGTTTGCCGGAACGGACTCGTTGACCAGACCCATGGCTGCAGCCTGCTTACCCTTGAAGGTTTCACCGGTCATGATGTAGTACAGGGCGTTACGCATGCCCATGGTGTCAGCCACAGCCTTGGTCACGTTACCACCGGGGAGTATGCCCCAGTTTATTTCGGAAAGACCGAAGGTGGCGTCGTCTGAAGCGATGGCAAGGTCGCATGAGGTCAGTGGTGTAAAAGCGCCGCCAAACACCCAGCCATTGACCATGGCAATGGTCGGTTTTGCATAGTTGCGGAGTTTCAGCTGTTGCCATGCAGCGCATTCTTCACGGATGCGCATCTTGAATGTGTCTGATTCGTTGTCGGTTTCCCGGAAATATTCCTTCAGGTCCATGCCTGCGGACCATGCCGGACCACGTCCGGTCAGTACTACAACACCGCAACGGTCATCCAGCTCAAGTGCATGCAGTGTGGCATACATTTCGCGGTTGAGGGTGGGGCTCATGCAATTTTTCTTGTCTGGCCTGTTGAAATAGACGAACGCTATCTGGTCTTCGAATTCGACATCGACGGTGTTGCCCCAGGGGCTAAGGTTCTTGCTCATGTCAGGACTGCTCTTGTTTATTGTTGTTGTGTTGAAATCTTCGTTTCCGCTCGCAAGACCTCTGGTGGCCAGAATGCCATTGCCATGCCTGCGAAATCGACACTGCCACGAAGATGTTATCTGAAAGTACTGTAAGCCCCGATGGTGGGCTGGCATCTATCTGCCTGGCAGAGCAAAGACTTCCTGTAGTTCCTGCCAGGGGAATACTCGTGCTTTCCGGATACGCGCGGGAAATATAGCACAGCGACATTGCCGGGCCAATTTCCTGCTGCGGCCAGCATGGGAAATCACCCATTATTTTGGCAAAAATCCCGTTCCTGCACTAATCTGCAATGGCATTAAATTGCAATACATGCACAGGGAGGTGCCATGGAATCGTCCCTTTTTCGACCACAGGTATTGGCAAGGCCACAACAAGGCCATTTCGGCCGTGTTGTGCTCAGCCGCCCTGTCAGTGCCACAGTACTCACCACCCTGCTGGGTCTGCTTACTGCTTTTGGTCTGGCTTTTCTCTCCTCGAATACCTATACACGCAAGGTAACAGTCAAAGGCATGCTGGTTCCTGACAGAGGACTGATATCAGTGTCAGCGCCTGAAGCAGGCACTATTGCTGCAGTTCATGTGGCGGAAGGTGAGGAGGTGCACAGGGGTGATCGGCTCTTTACCCTGAACCTTGACCATACGCTTGATAGTGGTAATGGAAGAAGTGAAAAGCTCGGGGCAATTCTGACTGAACAACGCAAGGTGCTGCAAAAAAGGCTGATAGCCATGAAGGCACACAGGATTCTGCTGCAGGAGGAAAAGCAGAGCCGGGAAATTCATTTGTACTCATCCCTCCAGGTCATCAGCGAGGTTGTGAGTCGGGAAAGGGCTACTGTAGAGGTCAGGAGAAATGCCCATACCAGAGCGCTCCACCTGCACAAAGCCGGACATATCGCCAATGCTGAGCTGGAAGCTGTACTCATGCAACTCCTCGAGCAGGAAAAAGGGCTGATGAAACTGCTAATGCAGCAAAGCGATATGCAGGTTGAACTTTCAGAATTGGACTTCGGGCTCAGTCAGCAGTCGCTTGAACTGGACCAGCAGATTGCAGCACTGCAGGGAGAATTGATACAGCTGGAAAGTCAGTTGGTACAACTGGAAGCGGATAGCAGGGTAGTGGTAAGGGCGCCGCTTGGTGGCCGTATTGGCAAACTGGATGTGAGTCAGGGTATGGGGGTACCCGGTGGGCAGGCCTTGTTGAAGCTGGTGCCTGAGAATTCCCGCCTGCTTGCAGAACTGCTCGTGCCCAGTCATGCCATGGGATTTATCGCGCAGGGTCAAAACCTGAACCTCCGCTACGATTCCTATCCCTGGCAGAAATTCGGCATGCAGCATGGGGTGGTGCTGCAGTTTTCCCAGGCCGCAAATCAACAGCCTGCAAGGCCGGGACAACAGGCCACATCTGAATACAGGGTACTTGCGGAGCCTGAAAACCAGACCATCAGGGCCTATGGCAGTGATCAGGTTCTGCGAGCCGGCATGCTGCTAACTGCCGATATCGTGCTGGAAAACCGTACTCTGCTGGAGTGGTTGCTTGAACCATTGTTCAGTATCAGGGGATATGGTCAATGACAACTTTAACCTGTGCCCGCAAAAATCACCTCCCGGTAATTCTGCAGTCTGAAAACAATGAGTGTGGTCTGGCCTGTCTGGCCATGGTCCTCAATTTCCATGGCTACAGCACTACTCTTGGCAATCTGAGGTCAAGTTATCCCGTCTCCATGCACGGATTTGCGCTAAACAAACTCATGCACCTGGCAGACCGCTTGCATCTGGCCTGCAGGGCAGTAAGGCTTGAGCGTGAAGATCTGCCATCACTGGTACTGCCGGCCATTCTGCACTGGGACATGAAGCATTTTGTGGTGCTCAGGAGGCTCTCTCGCAAGGGTGTGTTGATACATGATCCTGCAAAGGGAGAATTGCAGCTGTCCTG
>JAURLQ010000099.1 GCA_030831125.1 Gammaproteobacteria bacterium | reverse complement strand
TGGCGGACCTCCTCCAGGTGGACCTAATGGCGGACCTCCTCCAGGTGGACCTAATGGCGGACCTCCTCCAGGTGGACCTGATGGCGGACCTCCTCCAGGTGGACCTAATGGCGGACCTCCTCTAGGTGGACCTAATGGCGGACCTCCTCCAGGAGGAATGGACATGGCCAACATACCACCAGAGTGCATCCCAAGTGGAGGATTTCCTAAAGAAGAGCCGAGCGAAGCAGAAAAACAGGCCATCCTGGCAACACTTCCTCCACATTGTGCTGAAATGCTAAATGAGATGGATGATTAAATTTATTCTCAAGCTTTTATACTTGGAACCGGCAGCTTGTCTGCCGGTTTTTTATTTTTGTGACATCTACTTACTATTATTTGAATGCACAGACCTCTGGTAACGTCTATCTTTTGGTTTAAGACGGATATCAATCCTTTACCATTCGCCAAGAGCTTAGTCACAGCAGACAGTGAGTGCGCAGCACCCCAGAATTATAAATTCTCTTTCGTTTCAGGAATTTTATCGACAGAATCCATTTTTCAACTAGACGCAAAAAATTCAACAAGAACAACAAGCCCAGGCATCCCTATCAGGACTGATAATCCGATCAGTTCTGCTCCTGGTTTAACAGCTCAATCGCATTAGGTGATATCGGTGCTCACGTGCCACAGGGTGTTGCAGCGCCGGGTTTGATGGGGAAATTTCAGTCCCTCCCCCCTAACTCCTCAGCTTGACCAGACCAACGGCAACTTTGCCGCAAACCCCTACTTTGTATATGGACATGTACAGAAACAGTGTAAGGCTGTGATGCCCCTCCCCCGGGGCTGTTTAGACCCCGGCTTGAGTGTTTGGGATAGGGCTTTGGAGGGCTTCAGGAGGGCGTACAGAGGCGCTGGAGGCTTGAGTTACTGACAAGCATTATTATGACGTCAGTCTATTAAGTGTCTGTGAGCAGCTCTGGATGCTTCTGCTAATTGCCTGAGACGCTCCATGTTGCCTGCCCCTTGTTTGCCATATAGGAATTGGTTGGGGTTTATCTTGAAGGTGGAGGGGCTCCACCCTCCGAGGAGCGCCTTATCAGACTCTCTTATGTCAGCTACGTCTAAGTTGTAAGCAAGGGCATGGCGTAAGGAGCGAGCAGTTGCTTTGGGATTGATGGAAGCGAGCAGTTTCTTTACTTCATTGGAAAATTGCCCTTCATCCTTTCTATCAGGGCCGTTAGAGGCTCCCAGTAATAGACCACTATTATCCTTGACCATATTAGATAGTTGCCGGATACGCTCTATGGCAAATACTAGGGGTACGACGCGGGGACGGTCCTTGGTTTTAGCTTCTTTATAGAGAACGATATAGGGAAGCTCTGGGTCAAAAACCAACAGTTTGTGCTCTGCCCGCTGTAGCTCAGAAGCATAGGCTCCTGTTTGCATGGCAATGAGTATGAACAGCTCTTTCCATTGGGCATAACCTGGTACTTCTTCATTGGCGATGTATTGGACAAGCTCCTGCTGTTCCTCCTGGGTCAACACATAGGTTTCTTTACTATTTGACTGGCCTTTTACCTGTGGTGCCTTGATAAGGAAGCCGAGACCTTCAAGATCATTGAGATAGTTCAAGGTAGCTTTAGGCACTACCATGTTACGACGCACTGCAGTAGCTGAAATTACACCCGCTTTACCATCTTCGCGCGGGCGTTGACGTTCATGCTTATAAAACTTAGCGAGCGCTGTGTTGCAATTATCTTGCGTAAAGGGCTGGTCGCCCACATGACTGATAAAGTTTTGCCACCGTGACTTTGTCTTGTCGGCGGCACGGATTAGGCGTTTCTCGGCTCCGTCATATTGCTTTGTGGGCCAGTACGCATTCCAAGCATCGCTGAAGAGCAGGGTAGTGGGCAGGGATTTGGGGCTCTCATGAAGCAGTTGCCAGGCTACTTTTTGGACACGCAGAGCTTCTGGCTTGTCTGCCTCGAGCGCCAGTACCTCATCGCGGTAACCCTGCCTCTCCTGAGGGTCCTTTGTTGCCTGATAGAACCAGTAAGCTCCTTTGCCGTATTCATCCATATCAGAGAAGAAGGCCTCAGAAATCGCCATGTCCGTCTCTGCCATTACCTCTTTATCCATGGGCGAGGCGGCAGGATTCACATAGAGCATGCTGGGCTTAAGATTGCAGGATGCCAGAAACGCTTTGGCGGCTTTGACGCGCTCTATTTCGGTGAGCTTGGCAAGATTGCCTTGCGTGATGGATTTTATATAGAGCTCAAAAGCGGTGTTGGCTTCTTCTACAGCGGCCGTGATTTGATGTAGCGTGGCATCAGGAGCTATGCCTAAAGGCTGTCGATGATTTTTACTGATACCTTTGGCTAAACAATAGCCATGAAGGGCGGTCGGGTAGTTGCGTTGGTAGTAATGGTCTTTGCCATTAGCAACAAAGTGATACCTGATTCGAGAGCCTTTTCTATTCACATCCATTCTCCAATTCTATCATAGTTTCTATCATAGAAATGAGAATGCGAGCTAATGGCTAATGAATAAAGTCATTATTTTTCAGTAAGATAGTGGTAGGCTGGTATATTTAGATGGTGCCTCTCCTGGGCACCACTCCAATGTTAATTGTCTCGATTGCAACTTGTGCTGACTGTTCTGCATCAGAATCAGAACCAGGCCTGCACACCCAGCATTGCATGCCAGTCACTTGTTTTCATACCTGCGCGGCGGGTGTAGTCTGCTGTAGCGCCGAACTTTCTGCTGTATTCAATACCGAAGTAGGGAGCGAATTCCCTTCTGATCTGGTATCGCAGTCTGAGGCCGGCTTCCATGTTGCCGAGTCCTTTGCCGAGTGACTGCTCCGGGATGTCCTGTGCAGACAGGTTGAGTTCAATGCGTGGTTGCAGGATTAGTCGCTGCGTCAGCCACCAGTCGTATTCGCTCTCAATGCGTGCGCTGAGTTCGCCTGCATCTGAAAGGAACAGGGCAGTATCGACCTCAAAGCGATAGGGCATCAGCCCCTGGATGCCCAGGACCAGATGGCTGCGTTCGAAACCGTCTTCAAAGTCTACGCGCAGTCCGCTCTGGAAATCGAACCAGGGATGGAAGGCATGGCTCCACAAAGCCTGCAGCTCTAACTCATCATCGCCAGTGCTGGCTTCACCTTCGGTTTTTAGCCACAGCCGGTTTTCATCAGTGCCGTACCAGCCCTGGGCATCCCACAGCAACAGTTCATTCCGGTCGCGGTGCTGCACTTCAAAACGATCTGCCATGACGAACAGACCATTGTAGTCACCATGGTTTATACGCAGTTCTTCCCTGGCTGCTGCCATTACACTGGAATCAAAAATCAGGTCGGCAGCATGTTCCGGACCACTGAAGGCTGCCGGGGGAGCGGGAGACTCTTCTTCCGGCATGGACATCTGCATGCCGCTGGTCCCCGGCATGACGTGGTCAGTGTGTGCATCCATGTTTGCCACTGGCATCTGCTGTTGCATGATCATGCCAGGCATTTCATGGCCGGCATGTGGGTCTGGTACATCTGGTGTGGCCATGGTTTCTGCTGGTGTTGGCATGCTGTGACCTGCATGGGGGTCTGCAGCAGTCGGTACAACATCAGGTTCAACTTCATGCTGATGCTGGGCAAGTACTGCATGATGGAAGCTGGCGAGAATCAGCAGTGAAATGATTGTTTTCATGTTGCAGCTCCGTCAAGTGGCCTGACCGTTACAACATTGAACATCCCCGCATGCATATGAAAGAGCAGGTGGCAGTGAAAGGCCCAGTCGCCCGGGGCATCTGCAGTCAGGTCAAAACTGATCTTGCTGCCTGGCAGCACGTTCACGGTATGTTTACGGGGATGGAAGCCGGGATTGCCGGTAATGACCTCGAAGAAATGTCCATGCAGGTGAATCGGATGTTGCATCATGGTGTCGTTCACCAGCGTAACCCTTACGCGCTCATTGCGGGTAAAGCGGATGGGCTCAACGATGGAGCTGAACTTGCGGCCGTCGAATGACCACATGTAGCGTTCCATGTTGCCGGTCAAATGAATTTCCAGGCTGCGTGATGGTGGTCTTGGATCCGGGTTCGGGTCGAGTGCAACCAGATCGGTATAGACCAGCACACGGTGGTTCACGTTTTCAAGCCCGAGTCCACGTTTACCGGCAGAATCCATGGGGTTCATGGCTATCATGTCCACACCGGCGCCTACTTCCATGTCTGCAGGAGCCAGTGACTTGTCACGCATCTTCATGTTGCCGATGTCCATGGAATTCATTTCCCTGGAACTCATGTTCATGGAGGCGTGACCCATTGCGGCATGATCCATGCCAGCCTGGTTCATGCCGGGTTGTGACATGGCATCTTCCTGACTTGTTACATCTGAAGTCATATCATGGTTCATGCCCATGTCATCCAGGCCCAGCAGGGGGCGTGCCCTCAGTGCAGGTATTTCTGCTTCCATGCCCATGCGTGGAGCGAGTGTGGCACGCGCCATCCCGGAACGGTCACTGGATTCTGCAACCAGTGTGAAGGCGCGATCCTCAGTGGGCTGGACAATTACGTCATAGGTCTCAGCCACGCAAATGACAAATTCATCCACCTCAACCGGGCGTACAGGATTGCCATCTGCCTGTACTATCGATATGGGCAGGCCGGGAATGCGAACATTGAATACTGTCATGGCTGAGGCGTTAATGAAACGCAGGCGCACACGTTCTCCCGGGCTGAAGAGGGCAGTCCAGTTTTCAAGAGGGCCATGGCCGTTTACAAGGTAGGTATAGGTGGCACCGGTAACATCCGCTATGTCGGTAGCACTCATGCGCATGCGGCTCCACATCAGCCGTTCCTGCCAGGACATCTGCTGTTCAGGGTCGTCGATGAACATGCCCCGGGCACTCAGGCGCTGGTAGTCGAAATAGGCTTCGCCTTTTTTCAGCTTTTCCATGATCGTGTGCGGATGCGTGAAGCTCCAGTCAGACAGCACAATCACATGCTCGCGGTCATATGCCACCGGATCCTCGGCTTCGGGATCGAAAACAATCGGTCCGTAATGTCCCTGTGCTTCCTGCAGGTTTGAATGGCTGTGGTACCAGTAGGTACCGGCATGCAGGACAGGGAATTCGTATATGAATGTTTCACCTGGTTTGATGCCCGGGAAACTGATGCCCGGCACACCATCCATCTGGAATGGCAGCAATACGCCATGCCAGTGAATAGAGGTATCGGCATCAGTCAGCCTGTTGCTTACTGAAACGCGCATCGTTTCACCCACCCGTTTGCGAATAAGCGGCGCGGGCAGCGTGCCGTTCACCGTGACCGCATGTCCACTGCGGCCCCCGGTGCTGAAAGTCGAATGTCCGATTTCCAGTTGGATATTGTCTCCGCCCAGTGTCAGCAATTGCGGCGGTATCCCCGCAGTACCATTCTGCGCCCAGGCCGGGAGCAGGGGAGACAGCAGGGAGACTGCGCCAAGTGCAGAGCCTGTGGCCAGCAGCTTTCTGCGCGCAGTACGATGTGTGTGGTCTTTCATGTCGAACCTCTTATCACTGATCTCTGCGCTAGCGTCTGTAGACGGCTAACAAGAGGCAGAATTCATCCAGTACCTGCAGGCTGGTTTAAAGCCTGGTAACGCATGAAAGGAAGTTCATTGCCCGAATTCCAGGCGCAACTTCCCTATGCAAGCCGGATGGGAGGTCGCAGGGAGAGGGTAAGAAAGGGTGTTGTGCTTTGTTCAGCGAGCCGGTGGGACAGGTGATGAGCAGCAGCTGAAGGGTCAAATAAGCCAGCAGTGGCAGCGGCTGCATGACTGTAACAGCCCATGGCAATGCAGCTGCAGAGTCCGCTGCAGCAATCATGGTCAGCCTGGTGTGCGTCAGTAGTGGCCAGGTAAGGTGCTGATCCAACGGAATGTACAAGCGCGTGCGTTGGTGTATTGCTGGCTGTTGCTGGCATGTGGTCTGTGTGCATGCGCTGTTCATGCATCCCGTGGTTATGGGGAGCAGCAGAGGGCAAAGCTGCACCGTTATCGATGCTTTCGACGCCGGTGATGGTTGATGATTCATCCTGCGACATCATGCAGGCAGAGAGCATGGCTGCCAGTGGCTGGCCTGTAATAACCAGCAGCAAGAGTATCACCAGCATTTTTCTATAATGAGACAACATAAGTCAGTAGCCTGATTCAATCGGGCCCGGTCGAATTTTTGCCTATTGTACGGTTGTACGCAGGCTCTGTCAGGCCGGATTTCAATGGAACGCTCAGTCTTCACTGGCAAACTCCCGCAGGATGGGACATTCCGGCCGGTTGTTACCGCAGCAACTGCGGGCCAGCGACTTTTCAGGGTTTCACTCGGCCGGCTCTGTGGCCTTTGCTGCACTGGCCGGATGCCAGTATCTCAGCAGCAGGGCATTGCTGATGACACTGACACTACTCAGGGCCATGACACTGCCGGCAATCATCGGATTCAGCAGACCAAAAGCTGCCAGTGGAACACCCAGCAGATTGTATATAAAGGCCCAGAAAAGATTCTGGCGAATCTTGCGGAATGTCAATCGTGAGATATCAATGGCATCTGCAACACGCAAGGGATCACTGTGCATCAGCGTAATACCTGCCGTTTCCATGGCCACATCCGTACCTGAACCCATGGCAATGCCGACATCGGCGGTGGCCAGGGCCGGCGCATCATTGATACCGTCACCCACCATCCCGACATGCTGTCTGCCATCCTGCAGGGCGCTGATAATGGAGGCTTTCTCCTGTGGCAGCACTTCAGCGCGGTAATCATCAAGGCCGAGTTTGTCGGCTACGGCCCTGGCTGCCGGCAGGTTGTCCCCGGAAATCATAAGGGTTCTGATGCCGGCCGCCTTCAGGCGGGCTATTGCAGTACGTGCTGTGGGTTTCAACTGATCCTGGAATTGCAGGATGCCACGCAGCACCATGACATCATCCTGTTTCTCAGCCAGCCAGGATACTGTGTTTTCCTGGACGGCATGTGTTTGCGTCGTAGCCAACATGGCTACCTGGTCAACGCCAATCTCCTCCATCAGACGCCCATTACCCAGCCACAGGCTGCGCCCTTCCACTGTCCCGGTTATGCCTTTGCCTGGCAATGCCTTGATATCCCTTGCGGGAATTGCCGACAGGTTTTGTGTATTGGCAGCATTGCCAACGGCCAGTGCCAGGGGATGTGTACTACCCAGTTGCAGTGAAAATGCATCCTGTAGAACATCATGTTCACTGCCTGACAATGCTGCCACGCTCACCAGTTCAGGTCGGCCTTCTGTCAGTGTGCCGGTTTTGTCAAAGGCAATAATCGTAATGGCCTGGGCTTTTTCCAACGCCTCGGCGTCCCTGATCAGGATGCCATTGCGGGCTGCAACTCCGGTGCCGGCCATGATGGCAGTGGGTGTTGCCAGGCCCAGTGCACAGGGGCAGGCAATAACAAGTACGGCAACGGCATTGAGGGTTGCCTGTACCCAGTCATTGGTCAACAGACCCCAGGCCAGCACTGTCACCAGCGCTGCCAGCACAACGGCCGGGACGAAGATGGCGCTTACCCGGTCCACCAGTTTCTGGATCGGGGCCTTGGCGGCCTGGGCATCTTCCACCAGACGGATGATATGGGCCAATGTGGTTTCGGTGCCGGTAGCGGTGACTTTGACAATGATCTGGCCGTCCAGATTCACGGCACCACCGGTAACCCTGTCGTTACCTGTTTTGGTAACCGGCATGTTTTCACCGGTCAGCATGGACTCGTCCACAGTGGTAGTGCCTTCAGTGATGATGCCATCGGCAGGTATTTTTTCACCGGGCCGAACCTGCAACACATCACCAACCTCAAGATCGATGATGCTGATTTCCACAGCTGCGGTTTCCCTGATAACCCTGGCAGTTTCAGGCCTCAGCGACTGCAGGGCCCTGATGGCTTCGGTGGTTTGCCGTTTGGCCTTTGCTTCAAGCCATTTCCCCAGCAGCACCAGGGTGATGATCACAGCTGCCGCTTCAAAATAAAGTTCATGTGATCCGCTGCCACTGAGCAACAGGACAAGTGACAATCCATAGGCAGCAGAAGTGCCCAGTGCCACCAGCGTGTCCATATTGGCAGTGCCGGACTGAAATGCCTTCCAGGCGCCGAGATAGAAACGCCTGCCAAACCAGAACTGTACCGGTGTGGCAAGGAACAACTGCAGCCACTTGTCCAGCGTCCAGTTTTGTCCGAACAGCATGGCAAGCATCGGTACCAGCAAGGGCAGGCTCAAAACTGCACAAAGCAGAACCTGCAGTAGTTCGACGTCAAACCCTTTTTCTGTGGGTGCAGGATGACTGGTGCCGTCATCTGTCTGCGAGGCCTTGTATCCTGCTGCGTTCACCGCTTCGAGCAAAGCCTTCAGCTTGATATTGTTGCCTGCAACTGATGCGGTTTCAGTAGCAAAATTGACGCTGGCACTGTCCACCCCGGCAACCTGGCCGAGGGCTTTTTCCACGCGGCCAACGCAGGAGGCACAACTCATGCCTTCAATATTGAGAGTCCAGGTTTCAGTTTTGTTGGTCATGACGAACTCCTGTGAATTGCCGTGCATTATGAAGCTTCCCACAATGCCAAGGTCAACAATGCTTTGTGATTTGCACGTAATGGCAGGTAAAACTGGACCAATTTGACGTAAACAGCGAGATTTTTGGAATTGCTGTGCTTGTTCTGGCCCGGGCTCTTGTGGTTTCCTTGGTCTGCAGTCTTGTGGAAAACAGAACCCTACAGGTCGCCGATGACTGCCACAGTCAATGAGGGGGTGTCATGCATAAACAGGATTTTCATTTCGTACTGGTTGGTTTTGCCTGTATGGGGCTGATTGTTTCCTGTTCAGAGCAGGCACAGCAGGGGGACGAAACCGTTGCTGCAGTACCGACATCCACTCAGCAACAACCATCTGCTGCCACACGAAGCCCTTTTGATGTTGATCCATTGATGGCAGCACCCTCCGATGCCTGGCCTACCAATGGCGGTTCTTTTGCCAACCAGCGCTTTTCTCCTCTTGACCAGATCAATCGCGACAATGTTGCCAATCTCAAGGCTGAGTGGCGTGTGCATTTGAATGGTTCCGGTATGGAGACCAGGCATTCAGCCGAAGGAACTCCGTTATACCAGGATGGCGTGCTTTACATTTCTACTGGTGATGACGATGTGTTTGCGATTGATGTGGACAGCGGCGAGATCATGTGGGAATACGAGTCTGTTTTCCCTGAAGCAATGGGTCAGGCTGTGTGCTGCGGCTGGAATAACCGTGGAGTGGCCATGGGGGAAGGGCGGCTTTATATAGGGCAGCTGGATGCGAAGATAGTTGCGCTGGACCAGTCCACCGGTGAAGTGTTATGGGAAACCCAGGGCGAACGTTGGGAAGATGGCTACAGCATCACCAGCGCACCCCTGTATTACGATGGCATGGTCATTACCGGTTATTCCGGTGCTGAAAAGGGTGTGCGCGGTCTGGTAGAAGCATTCAGTGCGGAAACCGGTGAGCCGATGTGGACTTTCTATACCATTCCCGGACCTGGTGAGTTCGGGCACGACACCTGGCCGCAGGACAGTAATGTCTGGGAGTTTGGCGGTGGCACTGTCTGGCAGACGCCTGCACTCGATCCTGAGCTGGGGCTGATCTATTTTTCCACCGGCAATCCCGGTCCCGATTACAACGGCGCCATTCGCGCCGGCGACAATCTTTTTACCGCCTCTGTCGTTGCCATTGATGCACACACCGGTGAGTACCGCTGGCACTTCCAGCAGGTGCATCACGACCTGTGGGATTACGATTCACCCAACCCTGTAATTCTTTTTGATCTGGACATGAACGGTGCCATACGCAAGGGCATAGCTTCGGCGGGCAAAACCGGTTGGGTATATATTCTTGATCGCGTTACGGGTGAACCGCTGGTAGGCATAGAAGAGCGCGAGGTACCGCAACTGGCCGAGCAGCTGACTTCACCAACCCAGCCTTATCCTGTGGGTGATGCTTTTATGCCACAGTTTGTTGATATTGCCCCTGAAGGTGCCACGCTGGTCAATCAGGGAAGAATCTTTACTCCCTTTGGCAGGGAGACACCTGTGATGGTGCAACCCGGTGTGGCAGGTGGAGCCAACTGGCCTCCCAGTGCCTATGATCCCACGCGGCAGGTTATGTATGTCTGTTCTTCCGAGTCTGCGATGACCATGATCATGCGGGATGCTGATATTCCGGAGGAGCACAGTGGTGAAAGCTGGACCGGAGGCGGTTTTGGTGGTGTTTCCAAACCGGGCGCCGGGATAGTGGCTGCGCTCGATATGACCACCAACAAGCTGGTTTGGCAGTACCGCTGGAGGGAAAGTTGTTACAGCGGATTTCTGGCTACTGCAGGTGATCTGCTGTTTGTCGGTCGCAATGATGGCCGCCTGACCGCACTCGACAGTGATACCGGCATGCAGCTCTGGGAATTCCAGACAGGCGCCGGTATGAACGCCCCTGCGATCAGTTTTGAAAAAGGCGGCAAACAATATATAGCGGCCTATTCAGGTGGAAATATTTTTGCAGGTTCCGAACATGGTGACAGTCTGTGGCTGTTTTCCCTTGAGGGACTGATGGACGAAACCAAGCCCGGCGATACGCTGACTTCAGTTGGCAATGCAGGAGCCGGTAATGCCGTGGCTGTAATATTTGCTGATGGAGACCCGGATTATGCTGCCGGCGAAACCCTGTTCCGCCAGACTTGCCTGCCCTGTCATGGTGAGGACGGTTTGGGAGGCCACAACAACGGTATGCCGCTCAATAATCTGGCCAATATCCGCGATGCAATCACCATAGTAACTACAGGACGAAACGATATGCCAACCTTCAGTGGTGCGCTCACCCCTGAGCAGATCAGGGATGTCAGCGGCTTTGTGCTGGACCGGCTTTTTCGCTGACAAACGTCTCTGATGGGTCTGCCTGAACCTTGCAGCAGCAAGTTGCTGCAAGGTTGCGGAGCGATGCTGCAACTTGCTGTTTTCCTTTGCTTGCACCTGATTTTCGCTTTACTCTGTCCGCAATCATCCTGACTTTAACGGTTTGTCATGGCAGACAGCGCAATTGCCCCCTTTGAATGGGGGCCGGCTATCAACGAAACTTTTTCTGAACTGTCCCAGCAGTTCATCCAGTATTTTCCCCAGTTACTTGGCACAGTTACGCTGCTACTCGTAGGCTGGTTGCTTGCCCAGACCCTTGCGCTCAGTTCCCGCAAGCTGGTTGAGGGTTTGGATGCCCTGTTTGTCAGGCTTATGAATACCGAAGGGGTACACCGGGAACGTATTCAGCGCTCCTACGCCATGATCATCAGCAAGTTGGTGTTCTGGGTGGTCATGGTGTTCTTTTTTGCTGTTGGTGCAAACATCCTTGGCTGGGATCTTTTCAGTGGCTGGCTGGATCGTGTTGTCAGCACACTGCCAGGGCTGGTCACCGGTCTGTTGATCATTCTGGGAGGCTTCCTGCTCAGCAACCTTGCCCGGGCAGGGATCAGTTCTGCAGCACAAAAGGCGTCAATGGACCAGCATCTGATGATGGCCCGTGCAGTGCAGGTGGTCATTGTATTCAGCTCCATCATCATCGGTGTTGAACAGATCGGGCTGAACGTGGGCTTCCTCAGCAACATCATAGTTGTTGTCGTTGCCATTTTACTTGCTGGTGCAGCACTGGCATTCAGTCTGGGTGCGCGCGATCTCGTGGCCAATGTCATTGGTGCACAGTACAGCCGGCGTCATTGCAGGGTGGGTGACCAGATCAGGATAGGTGAAGTGGAAGGTGAAATCATGGAAATTTCCCAGGCCAGTATTGTGGTAGCTTCAAGTGACGGCAAGGCAGTCATACCTGCACGTCTTTTTCATGAAAAAGTCAGCTATATCACGCCTTCCGGAAACCACTGACTGCTGACAGGACAAGTTCGATCATGCAGAAAGAACAGGCACTGGCCCTAGATTTTCTGGAAGAACATCCGGATGCAGCCGTACGGGTGCTGGAGCAGCATGAGGCGGCGGAAGTGGTGCGCTTTCTGGACAGTCTGCCCGAAGACTATTTCCGGATAGTACTGGAACGTGCATTACCTGCCTTTGCCGGACGCTTGTGTGGCCATCTTGCGCCTGAAGCCGCCGCCCGTCATCTGCTAGAATTGCCACCATCAACAATGGTGTCAATTTTGCGACAACTGGATAATTCACAGATAGAGCCCATCCTGCAGGAATGCCCCAAATCAAGACGCAGTGCCTGTCGCCTGTTACTGCACTATCCACTCCAATGTGTTGGTGCCTGGATCGTGCCGAATACTGCTGTGGTTTCCAGTGAGTTCACGGTTGAGGAAATACTGGCCTTCCTGCGGGATGCCACAGAAGACACATTCAGCAAATATGTTTTCATTGTCGACCGCGAAGGTGTTCCCCGTGGTCGGATCAGTTACCTCAAGCTGCTCAAGGCAGGCCCGAGACAACAGGCTGGCCATCTCATGGAAAGAAACGTGGCGGTAATTTCTGGTCATACCCTGCTGGCAGAGGCCATCAAGCTACCCTGCTGGAAAGAGGGCGATGTTGTGCCTGTTACCGGTCAACAGCAACAGTTCATCGGCGTATTGCGGCATGCCGATCTCAGACACGGTCTGGCTACCCAGAACCGGCCGGCACAACAGGAACTGCCGGGATCAGATCCCATGTCTGGCATCTTTGAAGTCTACGGCAAGTCCCTGCTGGCCCTTTTCAATTCCATCAGCAATGTGGTGGAAAACGATCTTAAATCCTGAAACCTCCTTCATGGGCAGGGCAGGTGCCATGCTCATCAAGCCATAAGGAAAATTCCGGCCATGAGTGAAGAGCCAGTGAACAGCAATGATCCCCTGCAAAGTCTGACCCAGGCCTTCCTGCTCAATTTTCCGCTCAAGGCTGCCCGACGTCTGGAAGCAATGAGCCCTGATGGGGTAGCTGCCCTGCTGCAACAACAAAAAGTGCATGTCATTGCCAGGGTCATGGAAAAACTGGCACCGCAGCTGAACCTGCTTGTGCTTGGCAAACTGCCACCAGAACTTGCCGTTAAAGTGTTGGAGCTGGTGGAAGTTGGCGTAGCACTCAATATGCTTGCCCGGTTGCCGGAAGAAGACAGGGCAGCCTTTCTCGCTCTCATGCCTGCGGCATCTGCCCAGGAGTTCAGAGCCTTGCTCGACTATCCGGAAAACACAGTAGGGCGGCTGATGAACCCGGCAGTGCTTGCCTTTAATCTGCATACAACAGCCGGGCAGGCCATTCAGCTGCTCAGACAGCAAAAGATTGAAAGCCTTCACCAGCTTTTCCTGCTGTCAGACGACTTGCGTCTGCACGCAAGGGTCGATCTGCACAAGCTGCTGCTTGCTGATCCGCAGACCAGTCTTTCAGCCCTATCAGTACCTGTGCTGGCAGTAGTGCAGGATATGGCACCCAAAGAAGAAGTGCATGAAAAACTGGAGCATCACGATGTGGATGTGCTGCCGGTGGTTGATATGGATGGACGCCTGGTAGGGGTGGTTGAAGGCCAGGAACTGCGCGATGCCGTGCGTGAAGATGTTGCAACCGATATGCAGACAATGGTGGGTGCCAGCAGGGATGAAAGGGCGCTGTCCTCCAGTTTCTTTGCAGTGCGCAAGCGTCTGCCCTGGCTTCAGATCAACCTGTTGACGGCTTTTCTGGCAGCTGCGGTAGTTGGCATGTTTGAAGACACCATTGCCCAATTCACGGCACTGGCTGTGCTGCTGCCCATTTCGGCGGGGCAGTCGGGCAATGCAGGTGCGCAGGCCCTTGCCGTAACCATGCGAGGCCTTACACTGCGGGAAATTACCATGCGACACTGGTATAAAGTCATGCTCAAGGAGTTCGGGGCGGGTTTTATCAATGGCATCGGTATAGCAATCACCTGTTCACTGGGAGTCTTTCTGTGGAGCAGGAGTATGGGCCTGGCGATAGTCATGGCGCTGGCAATGGTAGTATCCATGACAATAGCAGGGATATCCGGTGCCCTCGTGCCCATACTGCTGAAAAGATTCGTGCTCGACCCGGCCCAAAGTTCGTCCATCGTGCTCACAACCGTAACCGATATAGCCGGATTCATGTCTTTCCTGGGGATTGCCACCCTGATGGCCTCATCGCTTTGAATGGCCAACAAAGGAGCGGTCTGAACCGATATTTTTATATATTTGAAACATGAAACTTGTAAAATGCGCGCCCCGATAATGGGGATGAGGATTCAATATTGAACGCAGCAGAAAAACCTGATTGGACCATTGAAGATTCTTCGGATTTGTACGGCTTCGAACGCTGGGGTAATGACTACTTCGGTGTAAGCAAGGCCGGCAATGTCACAGCACGCACACTTAACGCAGAAGTTGAGTTGATGGAAATGGTCAACGGCATGCTTGAGCGCGATCTGCAAATGCCGGTTCTGTTGCGTATAGAGAATATTCTTGATGCCCAGATTCACCGTCTGAACATGGCCTTTCGTTCAGCCATAGAGAGTCTTGGTTATCGTAATGAATACCGGGGTGTCTATCCCATCAAGGTAAACCAGCAGGCCCAGGTTGTAGAAGAGATTGCAGCCTTTGGTGCACGTTACAAACATGGCTTTGAAGTGGGTAGCAAACCGGAAATCATTGCAGCGCTTTCCACGCTGGAAGAGCCGGGCAGCATCATCATTTGTAATGGCTACAAGGACCAGGAATTCATTGAATTGGGTTTGAGTGCCATCAAGCTGGGTTTTGTATGTGTATTTGTCGTTGAAACGCCAACAGAAATTCCCATCATCATTGAGCGCAGTCGTGTGCTGGATATCGAGCCGGTCATTGGTGTACGTATCAAGACCACAGCAAATGTGAGTGGTCACTGGAACAGCACCAGTGGCGATCGCAGCGTGTTCGGTCTGACAGCTTCCCAGCTGGTGGAAATGGTGGACCTCTTGAAAATGGAAGGCATGCTGCATTGCCTGCAGTTGCTGCATTGTCATCTTGGTTCACAGATCCCCAACATCCAGGAAATCCGCAGTGGCATAACCGAAGTCTGTCGTTTCTACGCCGATCTGGTGAAAGAGGGTGCAAATCTCAAGTATGTGGATCTTGGAGGTGGGCTGGCTGTTGACTATACAGGTTGGGGTTCCAACCACGGACAAAGCCGTAACTATACTTTGTCAGAATACTGTGAAGACATTGTCGATACGTTGAAAACAACTTTTGACAGTTATGGCATTGAACACCCGATCATCGTTACCGAGTCAGGACGTGCCACGATTGCCTACTCATCCATCCTCATCTTCAACGTGCTCGATACCACCACATTCGAGCCAACCCGGCTGCCGGAGAGAACCGAAGGTGAGTCGCAGCTGATCAGCAATATGCGGGATATCTATAGCAACCTTTCTGAAGCCAGACTGCAGGAATGTTTCAATGATGCACATTTCTACAGGAATGAGGCACGTGAACTGTTCAAGAGAGGGCAGCTTGATTTGAGAACAAGGGCAATAGTGGAGAATCTGTTTCTTGACCTGCTGCAGAAAATTGCAGTAATCACGGAAACCATGGATCGTGTGCCACCTGATCTGGAAGGTTTGAAGCTGTCACTGGCCGATATCTACTATGGCAATTTCAGTCTGTTCCAGTCGCTGCCTGATACATGGGCCATAGACCAGCTGTTTCCCATTACCCCACTCCACAGGTTGAATGAAAAGCCGGACCGTTCAGCTGTAATTGCGGATATTACCTGTGATTGTGACGGGAAGATCGACCGCTTTGTGGGAGAAGAGGAAGAGGCGACAGTGTTGCCACTGCATGCTCTCAGGGAAGGTGAGGAATACTATCTGGGCGTTTTTCTGGTGGGTGCCTATCAGGAAACCCTCGGGGATCTGCACAATCTTTTTGGCGATACCAACGTTGTCAGTGTGCGTATCAATCGTGATGGTTCATATGAATTCGTCAAGGAAATGCATGGAGACACCATTTCTGATGTGCTCAGCTATGTGGAGTATCATCCGAAGGAAATGCAGTTGCGGCATCGCAATACAGCAGAAAGAGCTGTGCGGGAGGGGCGTATAAGTGCCCGCGAGCGTCAACAGATCATCAAACTGTTCAATGAAAGCCTCAATGGTTATACCTATTACGAAAAAGAGGAATAGAGGGGTGCTTCCTTACCCATTCCGGGAATTTTCCCCAGTTATTGGAGATACAGAATGTCAAGAGTCCTGATTATCGGTGCAGGTGGTGTAGGTCAGGTGGTTGCCCACAAATGTGCGCAGGTGCCGGAAGTGTTCAGCGAAATAACGCTGGCAAGTCGAACCGAATCCAAATGCAAGCTGATTGCAGCCCAGATTCTTGAAAAGCAGGGTCGCCAGATTGCAACTGCACAGGTTGATGCCGACAACGTTCCGGAACTGGTTGCCCTGATCAGGAAACTGGAGCCGGCACTGGTGATCAATGTTGCCCTGCCTTACCAGGATCTGCACATTATGGATGCCTGTCTCGAAACAGGTGTTCCCTATCTTGATACAGCAAATTATGAGCCTCTGGATACTGCCAAATTCGAGTACAAGTGGCAGTGGGCATACCAGGATCGTTTTTCAAGGGCAGGCCTGATGGCCCTGCTGGGCAGTGGTTTTGATCCCGGCGCCACCAATGTGTTTACAGCATGGATCAAGAAACATTATTTCGATGAAATCCATACACTCGACATCATTGATGTAAATGGAGGCAATCACGGTTATCCCTTTGCGACCAATTTCAATCCTGAAATCAACATAAGGGAAGTTACTGCAGAATGTCGTCACTGGGAGAACGGTGCATTTGTCACAACTGATGCCATGTCTCTCAAACAGGGTTTTACCTGCCCTGAAGGTGTCGGTACCTACAACATCTACAGGATGTATCACGAGGAACTCGAATCCCTGACCAAAAACTTCCCGACCCTGAAAAAGGCGCAATTCTGGATGAGCTTCGGGGAAAGCTATCTCAAACATCTCGAAGTGCTGGGGAATGTCGGCATGACCAGGATTGATCCGGTGGAATTCCAGGGGCAGCAGATTGTGCCAATACAGTTTCTAAAGGCCCTGCTGCCAGACCCTTCCACCCTGGGTCCTCGCACAGTTGGCAGAACCTGCATTGGTTGCCATGTAACTGGTCTGAAAGACGGCAAACCCCGCAAGGTTTTTGTATACAACATCTGTGATCATCAGGCCTGTTACAAAGAAGTGATGTCACAGGCCATATCCTATACCACGGGTGTGCCTGCAATGATCGGTGCCAAGATGATGCTGGAAGGCAAGTGGTCAGCACCGGGCGTCTGGAACATGGAGCAGATGGATCCTGATCCCTTCATGGAAGACATGAACCGCTATGGTCTGCCATGGACTGTCATTGAAGAACCGGATTTCAACCTTGTCTGATCTGCCGGCTTCAGACACTTTTGGCAGCTTCGATCCTGCCCTCGTGCCTTCTCCCTGCTTCGTCGTGGACGAAGTAGCCATTGAGAGAAACCTGCAAGTACTTGAGCGAGTGCAACAGGAAAGTGGTGCACGTATATTGCTGGCACTAAAGGCCTTTTCCATGTTCAGCCTGGCGCCTCTGGTCATGCGCTATCTGAAAGGCACTTGTTCCAGTGGATTGATGGAAGCGAGATTGGGCAGGGAAGAATATGGTGGAGAAGTCCATGTGTATTCTGCTGCCTATACAAGAGGCGATCTGGGTAAAATTCTCGATATCGCCGATCACGTGGTATTCAACACCCTGAGCCAGTGGCAGCGTTTTGCTCCCCTTGTTGCAGAAAAGAAACAGCAACACCCCCATCTGGAGTTCGGATTACGCATCAATCCCTTGCACTCTGAAGGTGCTGTAGCGCTCTATGATCCCTGCGCACCCGGATCCCGTCTGGGCACACCTGTGACCCAATTGCGCGGCAGTGATCTTTCCGGATTCAGCGGACTGCATTTCCATACCCTTTGTGAGCAGAATTTTGCACCACTTGCGCGCACGCTGGATGCCGTTGAACAGCAGGCCGGGGCAGTTCTGGAGCAGATGAACTGGGTCAATTTCGGTGGTGGACATCACATTACCCATCCCGATTATGATGTGGATGGCCTGATTGCCCGGATCAGGAAGTTCAGTGATAACTGGGGAGTGCAGGTTTATCTGGAGCCGGGAGAAGCCATTGCCATTCGCAGTGGCGTGTTGGTTTCAGAAGTGCTGGATCTGATGGAGAATCACCAGCCTATTGCAATACTGGATACTTCAGCCACCTGCCATATGCCGGATACGCTTGAAATGCCTTACCGGGCGCACATTCATGGATCGGGGCAGCCGGGGGAATTTGCCCATACCTTTCGTTTGGGGGGGTTGAGTTGTCTTGCAGGAGATGTAATGGGAGATTATAGTTTCCCGGAACCTCTGCAGGTGGGACAGCGTCTTGTGTTTGATGACATGGCACACTACACCATGGTCAAAACCACGACATTCAATGGCGTGCGTTTACCGGCGCTGGCTCTTTACAACTCCCGTACGGGCAGTTTGCGTGTAGTGCGTGAATTCGGGTATGAAGATTTTCGCAACCGGTTGTCCTGACCTTTATTCAGGATGCGTTTGTCAGGCCGCAGTTTTCAAAAGTCCTGAAGTAATTTCTGTATACGAAATGTGCCGGATACAAAGCCGGCGATGAGGAATATCATTTAATGCCAAGTGCCAAATCCAGAACAAATTCCTCCAGTGCGGTTTTTCTCGGTGAAAACAGCAAGCCCGAAGACGCCTGGTTTCACATTCTGCCCGTGCGATGGACAGGAAAAAGATTCTCCGGTACCACCATGTGTAATGCCCCCGATGCTGTTTTGGCGGCATCAGCTGGTATCGAGACCTGGGACGGACGCAGTGCTCCTGCGCGCCATGGCGTGCACACGCATGCACCGGTCGATTGCAGGGGTGATGCAGAAAAAGTCCTGGCACGTGTCAGTGCAGCCGTCTGCAATATAGTGAAGCAGGACAAGTTGCCTGTGGGCCTGGGTGGTGATGGCATCATTACCTATGGCATGGTCAAGGGGCTGCTGGAAGCAGGGATTGAGGATTTCGGTGTCATCCAGATTGATGCGCAGGCCGACCTGAAGGATGACGATGGTGGTGATCAATGGACTGAAGCATGCGTAATGAAGCGTATCGTAGACGAAGACGTCCCGCTGTTACAGCTGGGTGTGAGATCACTGTCAAAGGAAGAGGCGGATGCACGGAAAGTCTATGGGGTGAAGTTCTACGATGCCGATTTTCTGGTTTCCCGCAATGTCACCAAACTTGAATTGCCGGGCGAATTTCCCGAAACCGTTTTCCTCAGCATAGATATTGACGGTTTTGATCCATCAGTATTCCCCTCACCAGGTGCAGTGCCCGGTGGTCTGGGTTGGTGGCAAGTGCTTTCAATAGTGGAGTCCATTTCACAACAGGCAGACATAATCGGTTTTGATCTGGCCGAATTCAGCCCGGTCTCGGGTCAGCCTGCACATGACACTGCTGCTGCCATGCTGGTATACAGGCTCATGGGTATTGTGGAACGCGCCAGGTTGTGAACCTCAGGCTTCGTATTACTCTGCTGATCCTTGCCCTGCTGGTTGTAGGCGTGGTCACAGTAGTCGGGCAATCCCTCAATACCGCCCGCGAAGAAATCAGCAGCGAAGTTGAATCGACCCGTTTGCTGGTCTCCCAGTTACTGACGTTGATTGGAAATCCGGAAATTGCCGAAGCGAATGCTTCTCTTAGCCAGGATTTCATGGAGAAGCTGGCATCGCTTACCAATGTCCGACATTTTGATGTGGATATAGTGGGGCCGGGTGATCAGGGAGTTCTGTCAGACGAATCGGGTGAATCCCAAATACAGGCTCCGGACTGGTTCATGGACCTGCTGGCGCTTGATGAAGACCTGTTGATCGGCAGCTATGTTGATGAAAACGGCGGGACAGTCCTGATCCGCACAGATCCTACAGATGAAATCAATGAAATATGGGATGAAGTCCGCGCTTCAATGAGCGCAAGACTGAGTGGGCTCGTTGTTTTCAATCTCCTTTTATATCTTGTCCTTGGATACTGGCTCAGACCTGTGCCCCAGATCATCAGTGGTCTCGAAGGGGTTGTAAAGGGAGACTACAGCCATCGTATTCCCAAAGCCGGACTACCCGAATTGAATTCAATTATCGAGATGGTAAACAGGCTGACTGGTGTGCTGGGATCAACGCGTGTTGAGAATGAAAGGCTTGCCATCCAGTCACTCACCATTCAGGAGCAGGAAAGGCGCAGGCTGGCTCAGGAACTGCATGACAGTCTTGGTCAATCAGTAAGCGCAATCAAGGCCATGGCGGTGTCGATCAGCATGCGTACACAGGACTCAGATCCCATGCTTGCTACCAACGCACGAAACATAGAAAAAATCTCGGACGAAGCCTACAAGAGTGTTCGCGACATGATGGCCTGGCTTCGCCCGGCAGTACTGGATGAACTCGGGCTTGAGCTTGCCCTGCAACAGATGGTGGATGACTGGAATGTGCATCATGAAGACACCTTCTGCCGACTGAACATATACGGCGATTTCAGCAGTCTCGATGAGCATCAGCGTATCAACCTCTACCGGATCGTACAGGAGTGCCTGACCAATATTGCCAAATATGCAAAGGCAGAAAAGGTAGATGTGGTGCTCAGTGGCAAGGAAATCATTACCCTGCAGATCAGGGATGACGGGCTGGGCTTTGATGCGGAAAAGAACAGCAAGGGGATGGGACTTGGTGGTATACGTAACCGGGTGACAAGCCTGCAGGGCACTATTGAGCTGACTACCAGGCCGGGTAAGGGTACGATTATGCAGATTGAGATCCCTCGTCATCCGCAACCGTTCAGGGTGGAAAGGAGACGTTCTACAGATTTGCCTCAGGATGCTGCAGCTTTGCCTGCAGATAACTATGAGATATGAAAGGGAGAAAAGAGATATGAAAGGGAGAAAATCATGGCCCCACTGAAAATTGTATTGGTGGATGATCACTCTGTCGTTCGTGCCGGTTTCAGGCTGTTGCTGGAAAGCACAGGCGAAATCCAGGTAATTGCAGAACTGGATAGTGGTGAGGCAATCAACCAGCAGGCAGGCCAGCTCATGATGGATGTCATCGTCATGGACCTTTCCATGGCAGGCATGGGTGGAATAGAAGCCATCAGGAGGATCAGGGCAAAGGGCATCAAGTCGAAAATTCTCGTTTTCACCATGCACGACAATGTGGTGTTTGCAGAGCAGGCCATGGATGCCGGTGCAAATGGCTATATCACGAAAAACAATGCTGCCAATGTACTGGTCGATGCCGTCAAGAGTGTGGCGGACGGAGGCACATATATAGACCCCAAGATTGCCAATGATCTCACCATGCAGCAGAACCCCGGTGGATCTTCTGTGCTTGGCAAGCTTTCAAGGCGTGAATTCCAGATATTCTGCAAGTTTGCGGAAGGAAAAAATGCCCAGGAAATAGCCGATGATCTGTCCTTGAGTGTGAAAACAGTGGCCAACTACCAGACCCAACTCAAGGAAAAACTGGGCATCAACAGCACTGCAGAACTCATCAAACTTGCACTGGCCAATGGCGTAATCCAGATGTAGCCAGTGGCCATCGAGCCAGGTTTAAAATCATATTACTTTCAGCAAGTTACGATCCATTCTCGATCCATCCTGCACCATGGGAGACTTCTGGATATCCTGTGATGTAATGCTGTAATCAGTCCCTGGCAGGGGAGGAAGCAAAAGAAATTCCCGCCCAGGGTGTATTTTCGGGAAATGCGCAGTGGATCACGGACAGCTCAATCCCGCTGGAATAGATTTCACTCATCAAGAATCTGCTGCATGGACGGGCTTTTCCGTACCTCCAGGCCGGTTGGTAGTGAGACTGAAATGAAATTACTGCATGCACTGACATTGTTTGCCACGCTCGGCCTCGCCCTTGCCCGGGACTTTTTTGCCCAACTCGGTTTCGAGGCAGAGCTGCCTGTAATAGGTGCATTGGGCCTTGCTGTTACCACTCTGCTGATATTCCGGGGACTGGTCCCTATACTGGCAATTACCATACTGCTGGTACTGGTTCGTACGCCAACAATACTCACCCAATACAACCTTGATCCGGATGTGCTGCTGGCAGTTGCCATGTGTATCGTGCTCTATCCATGGCTGAAACGCATAGCCTCCGGCGATTAAAACTGTTTCAAACCTACTGCGCTCGACGAGACTTGTATTCAGAACAGTTCGTAATGCTCATTTACTACCGTGTAAACTCCGCTTACTCACTGCCCTGAATACAAGTCTCCTCTTCGCTCGTTACGGTTTGAATCCAGTTTTAACCATGATTTTTCCAAAACCAATTGCAAATGAAAGCCCGTTGTTTCTGGAAAGGGTAGGGGTCGATGAAAGTCGACCCGGCGATGGACAAATATTCTAAACAGTCTGGTTAGTGAATACGGGCGCGCAAGCACGCCTCTTCCTTTCAGTTCACATCAGTCCTTGAAGTCAGGTTCGAAGAAGCACCACAGTACAAACGGAAACTGTTGCCGGAAACTTCCTTCCACAGTATTGATGGCTTCAATCAGTGCTGTGTCCGATGGCTGGGGACGCATCTGTGCCTTGATCGCTACCATCACATCATCACCAAGCTGGAGTGTGAGCAGACTGAAAATCCGCTCGACTTCATTCTGTCTTTCCAGAAAGGCGACCATTTCCTGTTTCACAAAAGGTTCTACACCCTGTCCAATAATCAGGGCCTTTACCTCGGCACCTACCATCACGGCAATCACTATCAGCAGCACGCCTATGCCGATACTGCCCAGGGCATCGAACACCGGGTTTCCGGTAACCATGGCCAGAGAAATGGCACACAGGGCGAATACCAGCCCCAGCAGGGCAGCCAGATCCTCACCGAATATCACCATCAGTTCGCTTTGTCTGGTTTCGCGGAACCACATACCGAAACTGCGACCGCGTCGCACCTTGTTCACTTCCCTGATGCAACCTGCCATGGAGAGGCCTTCGGCCACGATCGCAAAAACCAGAACACCAATGGCAATCCATGGTGATTCCACAGGTGTTGGTTCATGCAGTTTGTGGATGCCTTCATAAACGGAGAACAGGCCTCCCATGCTGAACAGCATGATGGCCACGACAAATGACCAGAAATAGATGCTCTTGCCATAGCCCAGCGGGTGCTCTTCATCCGGGGAGCGTTCAGCCTTCTTCAGACCCAGCAGCAACAAGCCCTGATTGCCACAATCTGCCAGCGAATGGATTCCTTCAGCGAGCATGGAGCCCGAATTGGTGATGAAGGCAGCAACCAGTTTTGCAACGGCAATGGCAAAATTGGCAGTGAGGGCATAGATGATGGATTTGAGGGAATCTGCCTGATGGGACATTGACTTGCTCCTGCGTTACACGTTTTTCAGGATTTATGCTGCAATCAGGCATTCTTGCAGTTTGAAAAGGACACTTCACTTGATGCTGGCTTGCACTAACAGGTTAAGCGACCGTCTGCGGCAGGGATGCCGCAGTCGAGCCCCCAGGGATGGGTTTACGGCGCGTCGCGGGAACTGTTAGTGCAAGCCAGCATCAAATCAGGTTTCTCATAATTCAAACAGGGACAATACCCGTGTTTCACTGGAATATTTCAGATCAACTCCTGCAAACCGTAATCGACAAGAGTCTGGTGCAACAGTTTGCGGATATCCTGCACTTTGTCCAGTTGCAGGCATTGCTGCAACACTTGATGGGCTTTTTCCTGCGGTATGTGCCTGATCAGATACTTGATGCGCACCAGCCTGGTTGCGCTCATGCTCAATGTGGAAATGCCCATGCCCAGCAGCAGAATCACAGCAAACGGGTCCGCGGCCATTTCTCCGCATAGACTGATGGGAAGCCGGTATTTGCGAGCCAGTTTCATCACCCGGTCGAGTTCGTGAATCACTGCGGGATGTAGCAGATCATAGCGACTGGCTACTCTTGAATTGTTCCTGTCCAGTGCCAGCAGATACTGACTGAGATCGTTGGAGCCTATTGAAACGAAGTCGATCCGGTCCTGCCAGAATTGCAACTGTGAAATGGCCGCCGGCACCTCGATCATTGCGCCCACTTTGGGTCGTTTTACAGCAATTGACTCACCATGCAACTGCTCAAGGGCTTCTGTCAGTAACTGATTGAAAGTATCAAGTTCCTCAGTGCTGCTGATCATGGGCAGCAATATATGCAGGTCGCCATCTTCGCCGGCAGCCCTGAGCATGGCTCTGACCTGAGTCATCAACAACTGTATGTTGTCCAGGGTAAAACGGATACCCCGCCAGCCCAGTGCCGGGTTGGCTTCATTGGTAATCGGAAAGTAGGGCAGCTGCTTGTCGCCCCCTATATCGAGGGTGCGCATGTAGACCGGCTTGCCTGCATAGGCGGTAAACACCTGACTGTATACGAGCTGTTGTTCATCCTCGGAAGGAAAACTGTCCCTGACCAGAAAAGGAATTTCAGTGCGATACAGACCTATGCCCTGGGCGCCGTATTTCAGTCCGGGACTCAGGTCGGCGAGCAATCCCGAGTTGGTGAACATCCTGACCTCGAAGCCGTCTGGTGTAAGCGCAGGCTCATCCTTGAGGGAGGACAGCTTGCTCAAAAGCAGACGTTCTTCATCAATCAGACGCTGGAATTCGCTGCACAGCATTTCATTCGGCCAGCGGACGATCTGGCCACTGTTGCCATCAACGATGAAGCGTTCGCGGTTGCGCAGGTTTTTCAATTGTCCCACGCCCATCACGGCAGGAATGCCAAGGGCGTTTGCCAGCACGGCAGTATGCGAAAGACTTGAGCCACTGAAACAGATCAGCCCAACCAGTTTGTCTGAGGGTACAGCCGCAATGTCAGAAATGCTGACTTCATCCCCGATCAGCACGACATGATCCACTTCATCCACATTCTGGACCAGCGAATTGCTGCCCTGGAAGGTGGTAAAGAGTTTGTTGCCAAGGTGGTGAATATCTTCGTGGCGGGCGCGCAGATAGGGATCTTCCATGGCAAGAAACATGTCGGCAAAGTACTGCATGCTTTTGCGCAAGGCTCCCGGCAGCCAGTTGCCATTGCGGATTTCCAGCTCGACTTTCTGGATCAGTGCCTGGTCTGCAAGCAGGGAAGAGTAGGTGCTGAATATACTGGACACACTTTCGGACAGCAGCTCGCCGAGGTTGTGCTGCTCCTGTCTGATTTCAAGTTGTACCTGCTGCAAAAGCCTGTGCCAATCAGCAATGGCCGACTCAATGTCGGCGCAGGGCTCATCAGGAACACTGTACAGATCGCCATGATCACACAGGATGCCAAGCCCTATGCCGATGCCGGCACTGCCTCTTACACCCCGCGTGTAGGTATTGAGATGGGCACCATGCATGGTAACCGGCATGTCTGCCACCAGATGGGCCAGTTGTGAAGAAAGCGTAACAAGAAAGCCTTCACTTTCTGCAGACAGTGCCAGTGCCTCCCGGCGCTGGACCACAAGCACGCCAATTACCTTGCCATAGCGTACCAGCGGTATACCGCAAAAACTCCTGAATCTTTCTTCGGCAGTACCTTCAACATAGTAGAAGCTGGGGTGCTCACTGGCTCGTGCAATATTGATCGGATGCCTGCTGCTGGCGACCAGCCCGACGAGCCCCTTGCCGGCAGGTATGCTCACCGGCCCGGTCTGTACCAGTCCGTGGCTGGCCATCAGCACCATGTCATGATTATTGTCTTCCAGATAAAGTGTGCAAACATCGGTTCCCACAACGGAAGAAACCGAGTCAACGATCTTGCGTACCTGCAATGCAGGAGAAGGCAGCTCCAGCACTTCTTTCTGCAGTCGGGACAACTCGAGAATGACATTCTTTTTGGCGGGCATCTGCGGAATCGTTCGTCAGTAAGTCTGCATTTTATTGGATTTTCTGAAATGTTGTGTTGGTATCCGGAAAAATTGATATGAATGTCTCTGCTTTACAAGAAAATTTCCCTGCAAATGACCTTGCTGCTCACAGTATCATGTTACAAACAGGGTGGATCAATGGACAAAGAATGCCAGTATGAGTGAGAAGTGTGATATTGCAATTCTCGGTGGTGGTCACAATGGACTGGTGTGTGCCTGGTATCTGGCTCGTGCAGGCAGATCTGTTACGGTAGTGGAAAAGAATCCGGTGGTGGGTGGTGCAGCGGTCACCGAAGAATTTCACCCCGGTTTTCGCAATTCGGTTGCCTCTTACACTGTCAGTCTGCTGCAACCGGGCATTATTGCCGACATGGATCTGAAACGGCATGGCCTGCAGATGATTCAGCGCCCGGTTGGAAATTTCTGGCCTGTGGAAGGTCGTGCAATGGATGGTCTGGTGCTGCCCAATACCATGCTGGGCCGACAGGAAGCCATTGCCAGATTTTCTCGCAACGATGCGCAACGGTTGCCAGCCTATGAGGCAGCGCTTGAGCGCGCCGGAGCCTTGTTGAGGGAACTGCTGCTAATGACGCCGCCTTCTGCAGGAGGCGGCCTTGAGGACATCATCAAATCGCTGAAATTCGGCAAGCGCATCCTGGATTGTTCATTACAGGACAAAGAAACCCTTTGTGATCTCTTTACCCGCAGTGTTGCCGGCTTTCTTGAACGCTGGTTTGAACATGACAGGGTCAGGGCTGCTTTGGCATTTGATGGCATCGTCGGCACCCTGGCATCGCCGTACACACCGGGTACTGCCTATGTGTTGCTGCATCACAGTTTTGGAGAGCTTGATGGTGCCCGTGGCGTATGGGGACATGCCATTGGTGGCATGGGAGCGATCACTCAGGCAATAGCCAAGGCTGCCATAGAGGCGGGTGTTCGCATCATGACACATTCAACAGTCAGCGAAGTGCTGCATAACAACAGCAGGGTAATGGCGCTGAAACTGGCATCGGGTGAATGCATAGAAGCCAGGGCGGTAGCAGTGAACATACCCCCCAAACTGCTATTCAGGGATTTTTTGCCGGGTTTGACCGACACAAGTCCTGCACCCGCAAGATTCAGGCAGATAGAATCGGGTTCAGGATCCTTCCGGATGAATGTAGCACTCAGTGAGTTGCCGGACTTTACCTGCCTGCCAGGCACCCGGCAGCAGCCTCATCATGGTGCTGGAATCATCATCGGGCCAACAATGGAATACCTTGATAAAGCGTGGTTGAGTGCCCGTGGAAAAGGATGGTCGGAAGAGCCGGTCATTGAGATGGTGATTCCCAGCACAATTGATTCTTCTCTGGCGCCCAAAGGCAAGCATGTTGCCAGTCTTTTTGTCCAGCATGTAATGCCTCAACTCCCTGCGGGCCGGAGCTGGAAAAACGCACATGAAAAGGAAGCCTTTTCACGACGTGTCATTGAGACAGTCAGCCGCTACGCTCCCAATTTCAGGTCCAGTATATTGGCAACACAGTCACTTTCCCCGCTGGATATTGAACAGCGTTTCGGCATGGTGGATGGTGACATCTTCCACGGACAAATGGGGCCTGGTCAGCTTTTTTCTCTGCGGCCGGTACTTGGTGCGGCCAATTACAAACTGCCAGTGAAAGGCTTGTACCTTTGTGGTGCAGGTGCACATCCTGGCGGTGGTGTAACAGGTTTGCCGGGGCATAATGCTGCACGGGAAATTCTCAGGGACTGGCGCAAACTGGCGAAATAGTGATTTACAGGCTCTGCATGCTGTCCCGACAGTGCCAAATGAAATACCCTTGCGAGGTGAATGGGAAAACCCAAGCGATCATGCCTGAAATACGACCAATAACCCTGCTGGCTTTTCTACTGATGCCGTTCCTTTTTACAGGCGTGTCGGCGCAACAGCCATTACCTGATTTGCTTCAGGTAGTAGCAGAGGGTCACAACCTGCCTCAAAGCAGTTATGGGTTGGTTGTACAGGAAGTCGGTTCCAATGCTCCTCTGCTAGCCATCAACGCACAGACACCTTTCAATCCTGCATCATCAATAAAAACCCTGACGACACTGGCTGCCCTGCAGCAGCTCGGTCCGGCATGGACATGGAAGACAGAGATTTTTGCCCTCGGTGAAATCAGTGACGGTACTCTGCACGGGGATCTGCTGATCAGGGGAGGTGGTGACCCGTATTTACTGGAGGAACAGTTTCGTAATCTGCTCAAGGCAATTCGCCGAACCGGTATAAGGAACATAAACGGCAGGATGTTGATCGATGCATCCCGTTTTTCACCCGAGGTCAGCGCTGAGGAGGTTCTGGACAGTCAGGGAGCCCGGGCCTACAACGTACGCCCCTATGCCTTGTCGCTGAACTTCCAGGCGATGACTTTCTGGTTCACACCCCACGCCAATGGCAGGGATGTGGTCATTGAAACTGATCCTGTTTTGCCGAATCTCGCCATAGACAACCGCTTGCGCCTTGTTGCCGGGGCCTGTGGTGGCTTCCAGAGAGGCATCAGTTTCGATGCAGACCCTGCTCGCACAAACACCATTGTATTCTCAGGTCGGTTTCCGGATTCCTGCAGCGAGTACTCCATGGTCAGATCGGTCCTTTCACCGGATGACTATGTGCTGGGTATGTTCAGCAAGCTCTGGGAAGAGTTGGGGGGAACCTTTTCAGGTGAGGGTGGTACTGCCCTTGCACCAGAGGATATGGAGCCTCTGCTGGTTTGGGAGTCACCCCCTCTGATCGATGTGATCCGTTACCTCAACAAATACAGCAATAATCTGATGGCCCGACATCTGCTGTTAACCTTGGGCCAGCAGAAGTCAGAAGGACCTGCAACTGTCCAGGCAGGTGTTGATGCCCTGCTTGCCTGGCTGGAGACAAGGGGAGTGGAGACCAGTGATATTGTTATTGCCAATGGAGCCGGGCTGTCAAGGGAGGCAAGAATTTCCGCCGCCGATATGAACGCAGTGCTCAGATTCGGATACCGGCATAACCTGATGCCGGAGTTTGTTTCCTCGCTCCCCATAGCCGGTGAAGATGGTACCATGCGCAATCGTCTGGAAAATGTTGCAGAACCTGGTGCGGTGCATGTGAAGACCGGAACCCTGGATGAAGTATCAGCTATTGCAGGTTATGTATATTCCGTATCAGGCAGGGTTTATGCTGTAAGCGCCATGCTCAACCATGAGCTGGCAGATCGGGGACCCGGGGTGGAATTCATGGACGCCCTGCTGAGATGGGTTTCAGGACAATAAAAGGGCACATCAGGCTGTTGAAGTCTTGAATGGTTCAGGCAAAGCATCATTCCGGTTATTGGCGACAAGTTTGATTACCTGGAATGCAAAGGGGCAAAAAATTATGAAGAGACAATTCCCGATTTCAAAACTGGCGGCAGCCACTGCTGCCATTTCGCTGCTGCAGGTTTCCGGCTATGCCATTTCAGCTGAACCAGGTAGCCGCATAGTGCTTGAGGAAATAGTGGTTACAGCACAAAAGCGGGAAGAGAATCTTGGTGATGTCCCGTTGTCTGTGAATGTAATCGACAACCAACGCATCGAAACCGGCAATATCAACAAGATTGCCGATATCACGGAATTTGTACCAAACCTGTCCATGACAGAAACCGGTGTCAGTACCCAGTTGTATGTACGCGGTATCGGGTCAGGTAACAACCAGGCCTTTGAACAGTCTGTCGGCCAATATATCGATGGCGTTTACTACAGTCGTCAGCAACTCATACGCGCACCTTTTCTTGATCTGGATCGTGTAGAGGTTCTCAGGGGGCCTCAGGGAACCCTGTTTGGCAAGAACAGTATTGCCGGGGCAATGAACTGACAACTGCAAAACCGACTGATGAAGTCGAATTCAATGTCAAGGCGCTTTATGAGTTTGAATCCGAGCAGCAGGAATACAACGTTGTATTGTCCGGCCCACTGAGTGACAACTTCCGGGGGCGTATTGCATGGCGTGGTTATGAGGAAGAGGGTTATGTCCTCAATACCCTGAAAAACACGGACGAACCGCAGCGTGATGAAAATGCCGTCAGACTGACACTGGCCTGGGATATCAGCCCGGATTTTGAGGCTGTGCTCAAAATTGAGAATTCCACTTTCGACACCATCGGCCGCCAGATCGAGATAGTCCAGGATGATCCCAACCGTATTCCTGCCGGAGCCGCACCTATTGCAGGCCTCAATCTTGCGCAGATCCTGGGAGCGTTCGGTCAGCCATCACTGGAAAGCAAGCTGGATTTCAAAAGACAGGTCAATGCTCCCGAGTTCAGTAAAACGGATCTCGACAACATAACGCTTACGTTGAATTACGATCTGGGCGGGGCAACTCTTACCTCGATTACCAGCCAGCTTGAATATGATTTTGATGAGCGTTGTGATTGCGACTTTGTCCCGGCCAACATATTCGAAGTGCGTCTTGGTGAATCATTTGAACAGTTCAGTCAGGAACTGAGGCTCACTTCAGGTGCAAACAGCCCGTTTGACTGGATAGTTGGCGGCTATTTCCAGAGTACTGACATGTATACCGAGGAAGGCCTGGATGTGCAGCCCACTTCACTAATCGGTACGCTTGCCAGAACCTCTCCGGATCCACAGCAGCAGGCACTGGTTGCAGTCCTGAACACCAGCGCGCTCAGACGCAATACCCAGGATGCAGATGCCTGGGCCCTGTTTTTCCAGGGTACCTGGGATATCGCTGACAATCTGCATCTCACCCTGGGTGGCCGATATACTGATGAAGACAAGAGCGGCAACCGGAATTTCAATATCTACAATCTGGCTTCAGGGGCAGCAGTAACCAACCCGTCAATACCGATTGTCTATTGGGCTGCTTTCAAGATGTACAGCGAGCAGCTGGAGGGTCTGTCCCCGGTACCGGGTGTTGTGCCTCCTCTGCCGGGACACAACGTAAGTGGTGATCGTAATGAAAGCCAGTTCACGCCGCTGGTTACCCTGCAATGGGAGAGCAGCGACAACACCATGATCTATGCCAGTATGACCCGTGGTTTCAAGGCTGGTGGCTTTGATGCCCGTGCCAACAATCCCTTTTCGTTCGAGTTCGAGGAAGAAGAAGCTACATCCTGGGAGATCGGCAGCAAGAGCAGGTTCTTCGATGGTGCCGTTGAGCTGAATACAGCACTGTTTTTCACAGACTATGACGATCTGCAGATAGGCCAGTTTGACGGAGCCCTGGGCATCAATGTCGGTAATGTCAAAAACACAGAAGTCCGGGGGATGGAAGTTGATGGTCGCTGGGCTGCCACTGAAAACCTTGTTGTGGGCTTCGCCTGGTCATGGCTGGATTTTGAATATACGGATTTTACCAATGGTAATTGCTGGAGCCGTCAGGTCCCTGATGGAGTGGTGGTCAATGGTATTCCCCTTTGTGACTTCACAGGGATGACTGGCAATTATGCACCCAACAACAGCCTCAGCCTGTCCTTTGATCATGAATATCCTCTGACAGGCGATATGCGTCTGGTAAGCAGTTTGATGCTGAACTACCGCGGCAGCCAGAACATCCATACCAATCTGGATCCCCAGTACAACTTCAGATCTACATTACGCACCAACCTGAGAGTTGGACTTGAAGGGGACAAATGGCAGGTGGGTTTTGTCGGCAAGAATCTTACCGACGAAGAAGTGCTAACCTATGCGGCTAATGTACCACTGAGCTCCAGCATCTTCGGAACCAATACCTTCTATGCATTTTCAGACAGGGGCAGACAATTGGCGCTGGAAGCCGGTTACAGATTCTGATTACACCCAGGACAGACGATACGGTTGTGTATCGTCTGTCTTTATCCCCCGGGGGATATCATGGCTACCCGGCGGGGAAAAGCCTTACGCCTCGCAATTCAAATCATTAAAAATCAACAATTTGGGGTATTTTTTCAGGAAGTATTCCTGACTGGCGCCTGTTTCAGGAAATATCACGGCACATAAGACTTACTTAAGGTTCGCACCCTAATCTGACTGCCATCAGACAAGAGGAGTAATCCATGAGTAGAGCAGCACTGACTTTAACGGCAGCACAGCAAGGACATCACGATGCCCTGCTGGGGCGTTTGCTCAATCCTGCTCCCAGAGTCGATCTTGTGCATTCGACACATGCCAACCGCAAACAGGTTGAGCAGCATGTTTCAGATCGATATCTGTCATCCTATGGCGCTTCAGTAGACCAGTTCATGCCATGGCTGCTGACCCTTGAATGTCTGGGCAATATCTCCGGTGTAGCCGGTATTCGTCCGGCCGGAAACAGCCCTCTTTTTCTTGAACAGTATCTGGAAGAAGCAATCGAAAGCAGAATTGCAACTATTACCGGAGAAAGCGTTTCCAGAGGCTCTATAGTCGAGATCGGTAATCTTGTTGCGGCCCGTCGTGGCTCCAGCCATCTGCTGTTTCTGCTGTTTACATCAGCGCTGTACGAGGCTGGTTTCGAGTGGATCACGTTTACGGCCACCAGGGCACTGAGAAACAATCTTGAGAATGTCGGTTTTCCCCTGCATGCACTTGAGGCAATAGATGCATCCAGACTGGACCAGACCATATTGGAGAAGTGGGGTAGTTACTACGATACAGCCCCCCTTGTCATGAGCGGGAAGCTTGAGTCTGCCATGCAGATCATCCAGAGCCGCCCGCTGCTTCGTTGTGTACTGCAGCACTATCGCCCAGTGATCAATGAACTGGCTGGAACACTCCACGGGTAAAGAAATGAAAAGCCCGCTTGAAAAATTGTTGGCTGCAGCACCATCTGAAGGGGTGATCATTGAGGATGGCAGTGTCAGCCTTGAAAGAGATGCTTTGATTCAGGGCATCGGGCAAGTTGCCGGTCTGCTTGCAAGCAAGGGTTTTGGAAGAATTGCCATTCATGCGGACAACAATGCCGACTGGCTGCTGCTTGATCTGGCATGTATACAGCAACAAACACTTTGCCTGCCTCTGCCGCTGAATTTCACGCCGCAGCAGATTGCGCATGCCTGTACAAGCTGCGCAATCGAAGCTGTATTCACTGCTTTCCCTGCTGCATTGAGCGGGCTTGGTGAAGAAATCATGCAGACAGTATTGCCCGGACTGCACTTGCTGAAACTGGCGCCTATGACTGTGCCCCTGTTACCCCCACAAACAGCCAAGGTTACCTATACCTCCGGTTCAACCGGAAATCCCAAAGGGGTATGCCTGGGATTGGCGCAGGAACTGGCAACGGCAGAAGCACTCAAGAACACTATTGCACTGGGAAAACCAAGGCATCTCTGCATTCTGCCTTTGAGCACTTTGCTGGAAAACATTGCCGGCGTATATGCACCCTTGCTGGCAGGAGGCAGTGTTGTCCTGCGCAGCCTGGCAGAGCTGGGTTTTGGTGGCAGCAGGCTGGCTGATCCCGGCAAATTTCTCCGCTGTATCAGTGAAACCAGACCCGACTCGATCATACTGATTCCACAACTGTTGCAAGTACTGGTTCAGGCTGCCCGGCAGGGCTGGCGGGCTCCATCACTGAAATTCATTGCCGTTGGCGGCAGCAAGGTTTCATCCCACCTGATCAAGGAAGCACGCGCGCTTGGGCTGCCGGTTCATGAAGGCTACGGATTGTCTGAATGTGGTTCTGTTGTCAGTCTCAATACTGCTGCCAATGATCTGCCAGGTTCAGCCGGAAAGGTGCTGCCACATGTCAGGGTTGATGAAGTAGCCGGCGAACTGGTTGTCAGTGGCAATCTCATGCTTGGCTACGTCAATGACCCACAGAGCTGGCATCCACAGCAATTGCATACCGGCGATCTGGGACATATGGATGAGAAAGGATTTGTTCATCTGTCAGGCAGAAGCAAGAATACACTCATCTCCAGTTATGGCCGCAACATTGCCCCCGAATGGGTGGAAAGCGAATTGCTGGCTTCACCTGTGATTGCAGAAGCCGTGGTTATAGGAGATGCAAGACCCTGGTGCATGGCACTGCTGAGTCCACGACAGGCTGAAGTACCCGACTGGTTGCTGGAACAGGCCGTTGAGGAGGCAAACACCAGGTTGCCTGATTATGCAAAAGTCCTGCAGTGGCTGCGTCTCGACAAGCCCCTTGCGGCCACACCCGGACTGATGACCTCCAATGGCCGGCCACGTCGCCCTGAAATTGAAGCGGCATACCGTATCGACATCGAGAAACTCTACAGCAGCAGTTTGGCTGCTGTGAATTGAAGGCAGAACAGGATATGAATTTCTACGACAAACTGGTGAAGGAAACGGCCAGTGGCCAGCAATACCTGCTGGGTGCGCCAATTATTACCCGGTGTTTTACCGGTGAAATTACGCTGGATGATTATGTGGCCTTCCTGTTGCAGGCCTACCACCATGTAAAACATACCGTTCCCCTGTTGATGGGAGTGGGTGCCAGATTGCCAGAGGAAAAGGAGTGGCTCCGGGTTGCCGTCGCTGAATACATCGAAGAAGAAACCGGCCATCAGGAGTGGATACTCAATGATATAGCCGCTTGTGGTTATGACAAGGAAGCAGCTCGTCACAGTCAACCACTCCCCAGTACGGAACTGATGGTGGCTTACGCGTGGGACATGGTTAACCGGGTCAATCCACTTGGATTCTTCGGCATGGTTCATGTACTTGAAGGGACAAGTATCAATATTGCCAGTCAGGCAGCTGATGTCATTCGCAGCAAACTGGATCTGCCCCGGAAAGCATTTTCCTATCTTTATTCGCATGGTGCTCTCGACCAGGAACACATCAGGTTTTTTGAAAGTCTGATGAACCGGATTTCTGATGAAAAGGAGCAGGCACTGATCCTGCATACGGCAGACATGTTCTTTCAGCTCTACGGCAACATATTCAGAACTCTGACACCTGATCATGGCATTCCCATGAACAATGGGGCAAGGGAGCTTCGTAATGCAGGTTAGGAACAAGACCATACTGGTTACCGGTGCAACCGGCGGCATAGGCGCTCTGCTCTGCAGACAGCTGGCCGCACGTGGTGCAAGGCTGGTTTTGAACTGCACTTCTCCTGAAAAACTCTCCATGTTGCGTGCCGAGCTTGGTGCAGAGCATATTGCTATACCTGCAGATGTCAGTACGCCAGTGGGGAGACAATCCATAGTCAGGGTATGCAGTGATGCTGGCGGGATAGACGGGTTGGTCAATCTGGCCGGCATACTTGATTTCAACATGTTCCAGAATCAGGAGTCGGCACTCATTGCCAGGATTCTGGAAGTAAACACTGTTGCACCAGTGCTGCTTACCCGGGAGCTGCTACCAATGCTCATCGGTAGGAATGAAGCCAGAATTCTCAATGTCGGGTCCATCTTTGGCAGCATAGGTCATCCCGGCTTTACCGTTTACTGTGCCAGCAAGGCAGCCATCAAGACTTTCAGTGAAGCGCTGTCGCGAGAGTTGGCTGATACCGGAGTATCAGTTGCCTATATAGCGCCAAGAGCCACTAGCACTGCATTGAATGGTGACAGGGTCACGGCTCTCAATCTGGCGTTGGGAAACAAGACTGATACACCTGCACTTGTTGCCGTTTCCATAGCTGACATGTTCGAAGGCAACAGTCGTAGGCGATTTCTCGGCTGGCCTGAAAAGCTCTTTGTCCATATCAATGCCCTGTTGCCTGCCGTTGTGCACAAGGCGCTGGTAAAGAATCTTCCAATCATCAAGAAACATGCACTGTAGATTTCACAGGAGAACACCATGAATACCAGAACAAGAATGATGCTTCCGTCACTATTGCTGCTTGGCGGTTTCTTCATGCAGTCGGTGATGGCAGATGTGGCATCCGATGTGGCGCATCTGCAGCAGCGCTGGGCAGAAGTAAACTATCAGCTTGAAGGCAAAACGCAGCTGTCAGCATTCGAACAACTGGTCAGTGAGGCGGAAGCCATGCACAAGGCCAATTCCAACTCTGCAGATATCCTGATCTGGAGCGGCATCATCAAGTCCACATTCGCTGGTGCAAAAGGTGGGCTCGGGGCGCTTTCACTGGCAAAGGCAGCCAAGGCAGATCTTGAGGCAGCCATGGAAATAGACCCTGATGCCATGAATGGATCGGCATACAACAGTCTCGGCGCGCTTTATTATGGCGTGCCAGGTTGGCCTGTTGGTTTCGGTGATGATGAAAAGGCTGAAGGATTGCTGCAAAAAGCCTTGTCAATAAATCCCGCTGGTATCGACCCCAATTATTTCTATGGTGATTTCCTGATCGGGGAAAAGCGCTATGCTGAGGCACGGACTTATCTGGAAAAAGCCTTGCAGGCTCCTGCCCGCCCCGGCAGGGCAATTGCAGATGCCGGACGCCGGATGGAAATACAGGAAAAACTGGTAGAGATAGCAGGTAAGTAGTAGAGAATCATTCAGGAATGCAACTGTGGTCCCGAAGCGGTTTGCTGACAGGAGATTCTGAGACCGTCTGCGGCATGGGTGGAGCGACATTCGGCTATGCCGAATGGCTGGGCCGGGTTCACGGCGTGTCGAAGAAGAAACTGCCAGCAAACCGTTTTGAACCATATGCATGAAGTCTGATACAGCTGCCAATAAACCGTTTTGAACTACTTGCAGGAAGGCTGATACAGCTGCCACTAAACCGGTAAATCGGGTATTTCCAATACCTGGCGAGAACTTATTGATGCAATTGCTGATGGTAGAAGATGATATTCCACTGGCCACAGGTCTGAAGAAGGCTTTGCAGGCGCAGGGTTTTGCAGTCAATCATTTGGACACCGGCAAGGCTGCACTGCATGTCATTGGTGTGGAAAAGCCTGACATGGTCATTCTTGATCTGGGGCTTCCTGATATGGATGGCCTTGACGTCCTTCGGGCCATCCGGCGCAAGCATGTGCAACTGCCGGTTCTGCTGCTCACGGCCAGGGATTCTGTCGAAGACAAAGTGGCAGGGCTGGATTGTGGAGCAGATGACTATCTTGCCAAGCCTTTTGACATGGTGGAACTGCTGGCCCGCCTGCGTGTCATGGAACGACGCATGTCCCGCATACAGACAACTGCCATCAATCTGGGCAATGTCAGCCTTGATACCGTAGAGCAACGCGTGACACTTGATGGACAGGAAGTGGAATTACCACGACGCGAATACATGTTACTGAAAAGCCTGATGGAAAATGCCGGCAGGGTACAGACCCGTGCTGTACTTGAATCACGTCTGTACAGCTGGGGTGAGGAAGTCAGCAGCAATGCACTGGAAGTACATGTTCATCACTTGCGCAAAAAATTCGGCAACGACTTTATCAGGACAATACGCGGCGTAGGGTATAAGGTAGGCGCCTCACAGGAGTAGACTTGAGGCCTGGAAGCCTTATCCGATAACAATCACAGAGCAGAGCCTGTCCGGACTGATACAGCCAGTGACCTCTATTCGTAAATTTCTCATACTCGCTATAGTGGCGACTCTCATACTGTTCAACTTTATTGCAGCCCTGCGTGGTTATCAGAGCAGCATGTTTGAAGCTGAAACCCTGTTCGACAACCAGTTGCTCGACCTTTCCCGCCTTGTCAGCAATCTTGATGAGAGCCGCATCAACGGGGAATTCAGGCTTGGCAACAATGTAGCCTTCCAGATATGGGATAATGATCAACTGGTTGCGGCATCTTTCCATGCGCCACAGGACCTTATTACGCCACTGCTGGGTGGCTTCGAGTATTCCAACTTTGAAGGTTATCGATGGAGAACCTATACGAGGCACGATGATGTTCGCAATCGATGGGTGATAGTGGCAGAGCGAACCGATCTGCGTTTCATCCTGGCAGAGAATGTCGTGCTGGAATCGATCAGCCCCATACTTGTTGGTATCCCCATTGTCGGTCTGGTTATCTGGGTCGTGGTCAGTTTCGGGCTGTCGCCACTGACGCAACTGTCGAGTCAGCTGGGAAGGAAGAAAGTAGGCGATCTTTCTCCGATAGAATTACGACAAACCCCCTCTGAACTGGAGCCGGTACTGCAATCGGTCAACGGCTTCATCAACAGGCTCAGCCTGGCACTGGAGCGGGAAAAGCGATTTTCAGCAGATGCTGCGCACGAATTGAGAACACCCATCAGTGCTCTGAAGATCCAGTTGCATAACCTGCAGCAGGAACTCGGTACAAAATCGGATGCCTTTGTTGATCTCCAGCAAGGTGTAGAGCGCATGCAGCATCTGGTGGAACAACTGCTTTCCCTGTATCGCAGCACTCCAGACCAGTTTGCTGCTGAATGCAGATCAGTTGATCTGCATGAGATTACACAGGATGTGGTTGCCCGTTATTATCCGATGATAGAAGCAAGGGAGCAGAGTCTCGAGCTTGAAGGTGAACGCTGTCTGATTTCCGGAGATCGCTTTGCATTGGAAACCCTGATTACCAACCTCTTGAGTAATGCCGGCAAATACACACATGCAGGCGGTAATATACGCCTCAAAATTTCAAGTGCAGAAAGTGGAGCACAGCTTGTAGTTGAAGATGACGGTCCGGGTATTTCAAATGAAGAACGACATAGGGTTTTCGACCGCTTTTACAGAACCGGTAACAGTGGCAGCAAGGCAACGGGTTGTGGTCTGGGATTGACCATTGTCAAACATATTGCAGATTTGCATGGCGCACATGTGACAGTTGAAGATTCCTCTTTCGGGCGTGGTGTGGCCTTCCGGGTGGCATTTCCTGGAGCAGGCGCATGAGGAAATTTTCTTTCATGATGATGAGCCTGCTGGCAGGTACAGTCAGTGCTGCCGTGCCTGAATTTGAACTGCATATCCGTGATCACCTTTTTTTTCCTGCAACACTGGATGTTCCGGCAGAAACCAAGATCAGACTGATGATTCTCAATGAGGATGACACGCCTGAGGAGTTCGAAAGCTATGAGCTCAATCGGGAGAAGGTCATTCCCGGAAAATCAAGAACCGTTATTTTCATCGGGCCATTGAAACCCGGCGAATATCCGTTTTTTGGCGAGTTCTATCCCAAAACCGCCCAGGGCAAGGTCATCGCAAGGTAAGCATGTTCCTCACATCTGTCATACTTGTTTTACAGGAAATACTGGAAGCTGCCCTGTTGCTGAGCATGCTCCTGCTTGTTACCCGTTTGATCGAGTCAGGCAACAAGGGGCTTATTGCCAATCGAACCTGGATATGGAGTGCGCTGGCATGTGGCGTGCTGTTGGCCTGGTCTTACGCCTTGTACATGCCTGTTATTGCTGAGTGGTTCGATTATGTGGGGCAGGAAGTCACCAATGCTGCTTGCCAGCTGTTAACCATTGTGCTGTTGCTGGTATTCATTTACGGGATAAAGAACCAGGTGGAGTTGCCAGGGTCAGCGCATACCCTGGTTGCCAGCTTTTGCCTGATTGTGGTTGTTGCACTTGCCATCATGCGCGAAGGGTCGGAAATAGTCCTGTACTTGCGTGGTATTATGGGACAGCCGGAAGCAGTGAGTCCGGTGCTGCTTGGTGCTGCACTTGCCACAGGCATCGGCGTGAGTTGTGGCATTCTGCTCTATTACCTGCTGATAGCCCTCAAAAGACATATTGCGCTTCGTGTCGCACTGGTGTTGCTGGCCTTTTTTGCGGGCAATATGGCTTCGCAGGCTGTGTTGCTGCTAACCCAGGCAGACTGGGCACCTTATACAAGCCAGGTGTGGGACAGTTCCGCTCTCTTGCCTGAATACAGTGTGGCCGGGCAATTGCTCTACGCACTGGTCGGGTATGAAGCCACTCCCTCCCTGTTGCAGTTGGCAGCATATGTAGGCGCCTTCCTGATGATTGCTGCCAGTCCGGTTTTTCGCAGCGCCTGGTTCAGGCAAGACCTGGTATGAAAAGATTTATCCTTCTCCGCGCAGTTGCATTATTCATCCTTTGTCCGTTGGCTGCCCGCGTTCTGGCAGACGGGCTGGTGGTGGACAAGGTTTATCATCCCTATGTGGATGCGCTTGAAAAGGAGATCGAAATTCGTTCGGTTTTCCAGGATCCCCAGCCGGGGCTGACCAACAAGGCCCAGGTTCACCAGTTTTCCTTCGGTACGTCCCTCAGCGACAAGGTGTTTGCCGAGTTCTATCTGGTGGGCGGCAAGGACAGGGCTCGTGGTTTCGAGACTGAAGCATGGGAAGTGGAACTTAAATGGCAGCTTACTGAACAGGGCGAATATGCAGTCGACTGGGGGCTGCTGTTTGAATACGAAGATGAAGTACGGGATGAAATCCAGGAAATTTCCGTAGGCCTGCTGGCAGAAAAGGAGCTTGGCAGCTGGAGCGCTGCAGCCAACTTTCTGGTCATACGCGAGTGGGGCAAAGACATCGTAGCCGAATACGAGACGGTACTGAACAGCCAGCTTCGTTACCGCTACAGTCCGGTTTTTGAACCGGGAGTGGAGTTCTATGCAGGGCAGAATACCCTGGCGATGGGGCCAGTGCTGCAGGGGATATTTTCAACCGGTATCAGGAAGAGTCTGCACTGGGAGGCCGGTTTGATTTTCGGTCTGGACAAGGAAACTGCAGATACCACCTGGCGTTTCCTGCTCGAATACGAATTTTAAGAAAAGCATAATGAAATCTTAAGCTGCAGATAAGGTTGAGTCGGTATCTTTGGTGCCAACCAGGATACATAGACATGAGTGACCCGATTGCAGCCAGCGTATACATCATTACCCGCAATGAAGAACACAACCTGAAGCGCCTGCTTCCGGTACTTGCCTGCTTTGCCGAGGTTGTGGTGCTCGATTGTGGCAGCACAGACAGTACAGTTGCTGTTGCAGGACAATTTCCGAATGTCGTGACAGCTTTCCGGGCCTGGACTGGCTTCAGCGAGCAGAAAGCCCATGCCCTGTCATTGTGCTCCCGGCAATGGGTGCTGAATCTTGATGCCGATGAAGAACCCACCAACGAATTGCTTGATGCCATAAGGGCTCTGGTCAGATCAGATGAGGCAGATGCGCTTTCCTGCACCAGAATCCTGCTGAGAAAGGGCAGGCGGCCTGCCGGTTTCAGTCGCAAGGATGAAGTAACCCGGTTTTTCAGGAAAAGGTGTGCTCATTACCATCCTGCCCGTGTCCATGAAAGTATCTCGATAAGCGGCAAGGTAATCAGTACTGATGCAGTGCTGTTGCATCATGAAAATCTGGACTACGGGCAGCGTATAGCGAAATCGAACCAGTACAGCGATCTGAAAGCCACAGACAAGCTGGCAAAAGGCAAAAGCGTTGGTCTTGCCACGTTGGTGCTGATTTTCCCGGTATCGTTTCTGCAGTGCTATCTTGGTAAAGGCTGCTTTCTGGACGGAGTTGATGGTCTGCTTACCAGCATGAACCATGCTTTCTATAATTTCATGAAATACGCAAAATTATGGGAAATGAAACGTGAAGCCGGTAACAGGGATGGAGGCAGAACCCGGGCGGAAGATTCTTCCGTGTATGCTTTGCCGGCTGTTCACAAAAATTCCTGAAGGTCATCAGAATCCGGTTTACGCCACTTCCGGGAATGATATCGAGATGCTGGTTCCCTTGCCCGTGCTGCTGGCCATTTCAATTTTCCAGTTGAAACGATCGCAGACGCGCTTGACCAGATTCAGACCCATGCCGGTGCCCGTTTCCTTGGTGGTGTAGCTCCTGTCAAAAACATGGGGAAGGTCATTTTCAGGAATACCGGTGCCAGTATCAGCAATTTTTATACTGTGTGGCGTGGCTTCAATCGTGATTGTGCCTTCTCTGGTATGTTCCATCGCATTTCTCAGTATATTGCCGGTAACAATCTGCAAAAGACTGCGTGGCCAATGCAATTGCAGGCCTGGTGTTGACTGCTGGATGATACGGATATTGTTTTCGCTGGAAAGTGATTGAAGATCTTCCAGAAGTGTCCTGAGCAGATCATCAAAGATCACTGGAGTACTATCCTCGATAGTGGTGCTTTCCTCTCGCGACAAAAACAGGGTTGTCGAAATGAAGGCTTTCATTTCTTCGCAGGCCCTGTGCAGTCTTACAAGAGCGCGTTGTCCGGCCCCTCCCAACTCTTGCGTATCCAGTATGTCCAGAGCGCCCAGCATAACGGCAAGCGGGGTGCGCAGTTCATGGCTGGCCGCTGCAGTAAATGACCGCTCCCGTTCAACAAACTGGTCAAGACGCCCCAGATACTGGTCTATTGCAGAAGCTATATGTCCGATTTCTGTACCCTCGAAATCCTGTGCTATCCGGATCTTTCGCTGACCTGGTTGTATGGTGGCAAGTCTGTCTGTGAGCGCCCTTACGGGTGCCAATATGCTTTTCGAGGCACGCCAGCCCATCAGTATTGCAGCCAGTAACACCAGGCCTACACCCCAGGCCAGCATCTCCAGCATGGCATGTTCCTGGTTTTCCCAGTTGGTGATGTTGTAGGTAAGGTAAACCTTGTCGCCGTTGTTGGATCCCACTTCAATCTGGTAGTACTCGTTATCAACAATTACGCTGTGGTGGGAACCCGACTCAAGCATGCGAATGGCAGCAGGCAGCGTGTCTGTTGTTGCACCAAAATAATACTGCCAGTTCCTGAACAGATGCTGCTCCGAATAAGCTCCGGATGCACGCTGCCTTTCCAGCATCTGTAATTGTTCCTGGACGGTCTGGCCCAGAATGACCTCTTCCAGACTGTCCTTGATAACCAGTACTCCTGCAGCCAGCAGGAAACTCATCACCGTGGTGATGATGACCAGGGCAATGATTATGCGTGAACGGAGGCTGGTGTTATGGGTTTGTGCTGTGCTCATGTATGCGATATCCCGCTCCGTGTACTGTATGCAGCAGTTTGGGTTCGAAATTCCTGTCTATGACATTCCGCAGCCCGTAGATATGGGTGCGCAATACATCATTGTCCGGCAATGAATCTCCCCAGATATGATTTTCGAGTTCTTCCCTGGGTACCACCCTGTGGCTGTTCATCATAAGCAGTTCCAGCAGCTTGCGCTGGATGGGGTTGAGGTCCAGCAACTGGCCAGCCCTGTGTGCTTCAAGTGTCTCAAGGTTGAATTGCAGGTCGGCAACCTGCAGCAGTCTTTTGCCGGCTCCCGGCATGGAACGTTTTACCAGTGCCTGCAAGCGCACTTCCAGTTCCTTCACCGAAAAGGGTTTTACCAGATAGTCGTCAGCACCGGCCCTGAAACCCTCAAGTTTGTCATCCAGCTGGTCGCGGGCAGTAAGCATGAGTACCGGGGTGCTGACATTGCCATCATTGCGCAGTGTGCGGCACAGGCTGATACCGTCCATGCCCGGCAGCATCAGGTCAAGCACTATGGCATCGAAAGGGCGCGTGGCAGCTAGGTGCAGTCCGGTCAACCCATCCGAGGCGAAGTCGAGCTCATGGCCCAGTGGCTCCAGATAATCAGCGATATTGGCAGCAATATCGCGGTTGTCCTCAATGATCAGAAGTCTCATGCAGATGCTTCAGGCAAATTTACGTATATGGATAATCCTACAGAAGCCGTTCATTTCTTGTCAGTACTTTGTCAATTATTTGTCAAAGCCCCTGTAATGGGGGTGACGAACCAGTGAAATTTGACATCAGTCAATTCGTTCCGGTTATTGGCAGATTTCGACAAAAGAGCCAGCAAACTTTGACATATTTTTGACAGGGTTGTTCCTAAACTGCACACAATTCTCAAATTGGGATTGAACACCCTGATGAAATACTTGAAGTACAAATTCCCTGTGCCCATTCTGATGCTGTTGACTGCTTCGGTTATGGCACAGAATGAGCATATCGAGCATATGCATCTGGATAGCAATCCGGCTCTGGTGTTTACAAATGTATTCGAGCAGGCGCTGGTGCATGCGCCACAGGCCCTTTCCGGTGAAGCCAGGCAGGCACAGGCTGATGATTACAAGGCTTTTGGCAACAGTTGGTTCGCTGGGCCTCCCAGCCTGAATCTCACTTTCATAGATGATCGGGCACGCACCAATGTCGGCCTGCAGGAACAGGAATACGGATTGCAATTGCCCCTGTGGCGCCTCGGTGAAAAAGCCAGTACCGAAGTACTGGGAAATCTTTATCAGGGGCAGGCCGATATCTGGACAGACTGGTTCCGTTGGGAAGTAGCCGGCAATCTCAGATCTGTGCTGGCTGACATCGAAGCTGCCGAAACGCTGATGACCATTGAGCAGGCAGCCCAGGCCAGGGCAGATGAACTGCATGCTATTACACAGCGGATGTTTGAGCTGGGTGAATTGTCCCGGCTTGATGTCATGCAGGCTGAAACCCTGGCATTGGAGCATATGAAAAAAGTGCTCGATGCAGAAGCAGGTATGGTTGATGCTGAACGTGAATACAATGTTTTTACGGGGCTGGATGAAAGGCCTGCTGAAGGGCATCGCGAGGAGCTGACCACCCTCGTGGAGCCAGTGGATAATCATCCACTATTGATGCTGCTGGCTTCACAGGTCAGTGTGGCAGATGCTGGCATCAGGCAAAGTGAAATCAATGCCAAAGGCAATCCGCAACTGACTATCGGTACCCGCCGTGAACGGCCTGACCAGTTCCAGCCCTATATAGACAGTGTTGGCATATCCCTGAACATACCCATTGGCGGCAAGTCGATAGTCGCTGCCAGAACCAGTGCCGCCCGTATGCAGAAAACTGACGCTGAAGTTGCATTGCTCAATGCCGAGAGACTACTGGAGCGGGACATCCATGAAGCTGAACATGGCCTGTTTGTCACTCGCGAAGCATTGCCACTTACCCGGCAACGTTTCGCACTGGCCAGTGAAAACAGCAAGTTGGCCAGAACCGCATTCGAAGCCGGAGAACTCAACCTCATTCAGGTTATCGGAGTGCTGCAGCAGGAAATCGAAGCGGAACGCGAACTGAGAATGCTGGAATTGCAGGAGCAAAGACAGATTACCCTGTACAACCACCTGATTGGAGTAATGCCATGAACAAGTTGCAATACATGGGAATGTTGGGGGTATTGTTGCTGTGCAACAGTGCGTACACGCAACCAGTTGCAGGGGTGGATGATGCAATGATCAGAAGGCTTGGTCTGGTGTTCCAGCGCGTGGAGCAGGCTGATATCAGCGCTGGTATGGAAGTGCCGGCAACAGTGATCAGTTCACCTTATGCAGCAGCAGCAGTGACAGCCTTGTTCGACGGTGTAATGCAGCGTTGGGACTCGGAGCCAGGCAAGCAGGTAAGTGCCGGCGCTGTACTGGGCAGTGTTCGCAGTGCCGAGGTGCTGGAACTCCAGCAGCAATGGCTCTCGGCCAATGCTGAAGAGGCGCAGTCGCTGGCCATGCTGGAACGGGACAGAAATCTTTTTGCCGAGGGCATAATTGCACAGAGCAGGCTTCAGGTAACCGAGCTGGCCTGGCGCAATGCGCGTGTAGAGCAGCAGGGACTCGCCGCAAGACTGATGACAGCAGGGTATACCCCCGAATTGCTGCAGAAACTGGAACAGGATGCATCATTACTTGGCATCTACATGCTCACGGCACCGGCAGATGGGATGGTAAGCCATCTGCATTATCGCAGTGGTGAAAGTTTCAACACTGGAGACATCATCATGTCGCTCACCAGCAATACCTTGTGGGTGAGTGCCGAGTTGCCTTCAGCGCTGGCAAGGGACATCAGCAGTGGGCAGCAACTGAGTCTGTCTGGCCAGCCAGGTGAACTTGTTGTCAGAATGAAAGAGCAGGCACTGGATCTGCAGGCCCAGACCCAGGGTGTGTTGGCAGAGTTCACCTCAGATGTGTCCCTGCAAACCGGACAGATAGTCAGACTTGTCATTCCCGCTTCCCGTCAGGGGGTGCTGGTGCCCGATGATGCTGTGGTGCACAACGGCGACGAAACTGCAGTTTATATCAGGACACCCAACGGTATAGAACAGCGCAATCTCGAACTGCAAGCGCTGGGTGGCAACTATCTTGCCACTGAGGGAATCCAGCCCGGAGAAAGTGTCGTGGTACGCGGTGCTGCACTGCTGAAGGGGATTACACTCGGCCTCGGAGGGGAATGATGTTCGCCTCACTTATCCAGTTTTCTCTCAGTCAACGCCTGTTGACCTGTTTGCTGGCAATCATGCTGGCAGGCTTCGGGATTGTGGCACTGAACAATCTGCCGATCGATGCCTTTCCGGATATTTCACCCACTCAGGTGAAAATCATCATCAAGTCGCCGGGTATGACACCTGAAGAGGTTGAAACCCTGATTACCAGCCCGGTCGAAGTGGAGCTGCTGGGTATTCCGCGTCAGGAAATCCTGCGCTCAATTTCCAAGTATGCACTAAGTTCCATTACTCTGGATTTCGAGGAAGGCACCGATATCTACTGGGCACGCCAGCAGGTATCCGAACGGCTTTCAAATGTCTGGGGAGATCTGCCGGGCAACATCAGTGGTGGTCTTGCGCCGATGAGTACGCCACTTGGCGACATGTTCATGTTCACCATTGAAAGCGACACGCTGACACTGACTGAAAAACGTTTTCTGCTTGACTGGACCATACGTCCGGCTCTACGCACTGTGCCCGGTGTGGCGGATGTGAATTCCCTGGGTGGCTATGTCAGGACCTACAGTGTGACTCCCCGTCGGGAGAGTATGGCCCTGCTGCATTTCAGCAACGAGGATATTGTCAGCGCCCTCGAGCTGAACAATCGCAACGATGGTGCGGGCAGGATAGACCAGGGTGAAGAGGCCATACTGGTGCGTGTGGAAGGTGCAGTGGGTAGCCTTGAAGACATACGCAATATCCGCATAGAAAATCCGTTTGGTACCAGAGTACCCCTGTATGAAATTGCCGATGTGGAAATGGGCACACTGGAACGCTATGGCAGTGTTACAGCAGATGGCACAGGAGAAGCGGTGCAGGGGCTGGTAATCGGGCTTCGCGGTGCAAATGCCGAAGAAGTGGTGCGTGGTGTGCGTGAAAAACTGCAGGCACTTGAAGCAACCTTGCCCGAAGGCGTGACAACCAGTATTTTTTACGATCGCAGCGTGCTTATCAGCGGGGCGGTTTCTACTGTTTCACGCGCTCTGATTGAAGCTGTTGTGCTGGTTGTTGTGCTGCTGGGCCTGTTCCTTGGTAACGTCAGGGCTGCGCTCACGGTTGCAGCAGTATTGCCACTATCAGCACTGTTTACCTTCATTCTGATGGGACAGATTGGCATGTCTGCAAACCTCATGAGCCTGGGTGGTCTGGTGATTGCGATCGGGATGCTGGTCGATTCATCCATCGTGATTGTGGAAAATGTGGTATCCACACTTCAGCGAGCAGAAGAACAGCGCAGCCCATTGCCGAAGCTACACCTGATTTTCCGGGCAGTAAAAGATGTGGCAGTACCGGTTACTTCCGGTATCCTGATTATCGTTATTGTATTTTTGCCGCTGCTTTCTCTAGAAGGACTTGAGGGTAAACTGTTCCGTCCGGTCACCATGACCATTGTGTTTGCGCTGCTTGGTTCTCTGGTGCTTTCCATGACGCTTATTCCTGTTATTGCCTCATGGTCTGTCAAGGCTGATGGTCACGATGATCCCTGGCTTACCCGCACACTGGCAAAACTGTATCGTCCCCTGCTGGACAAGGCCCTGGCAGTACCCAAAGCGGTACTGGCTGTTGCAGCAGCACTGCTGCTTGCCACAGTGATGATTTTTCCGCTGGTGGGCAAGACTTTCATGCCGACCATGGATGAAGGGGACCTGATCATCCAGCTTGAAGCCATTCCCTCCATCAATCTGACCACGATGACCCGTATGGTAGAGCAGGTTGAGCAGGCCATACTTGAGGCTGCACCTGAAGTGCTGCGTGTGGTTTCCCGAAGTGGTTCAGATGAAATCGGTATGGATCCGATGGGCTTGAATGAAACCGACATGTTCCTGCAATTGCGACCTCTGGATGAATGGGCCAACCCTGACAAGGCAGAGCTTGAAGAGAGATTGCGCAGCGTCATGGAAGGTTTTTCCGGCATCAACTTCGGTTTCACACAGCCCATAGACATGCGTGTTTCCGAAATGCTGACAGGTTCCCGCGGTGATGTCGCCGTGAAACTATTCGGCAGTGATCTGAACCTGCTCAATGAATATGCCCAGAAACTCTCGGAGGTAATCAGTACTGTACCCGGTAGCATTGATACCATTGCTACGCTCAATGAAGGTGCCCAGTACCTGCAAGTGAGTGTTGATCGTGTAAGGGCGGGACAACTGGGCCTGGACGCAGAAGCCTTGCAGGATAGACTCCGGGCTGAAGTGGAAGGCTTGCGGGCAGGTACTGTTATTGAGGGTAGCGCCCGTGTACCGCTTATGCTGAGATATCCGACGCTAAGGGGTGATGGCAAGGTCCAGTTGAGCCATGACCTCATTACTCTCAATAACGGCAATACATTGCCGTTATCTGAACTGGCCCGTATTGAGAGGGTAGAAGGGCCGGTGACCATTTCCCGGGAGTCAGGACAACGCTTTTCGGTTATTCGCACGAACGTGGAAGGGCGTGATCTGGTAGGCTTTGTTGATGAAGCCCGACAGGCTGTTGCCGATCAGTTAGCCTTGCCGGAAGGTTATACCCTGGAGTGGGGCGGTGAGTTTGAAAACCAGCAGCGTGCGGCTGCCCGGCTTGGTACTGTCATTCCGGTAGCGCTTCTATTGATTGCATTCATCCTGTTCCTGACTTTCCGTTCCCTGAAACAGACCTTTATCATTCTGTCCAACATTCCCTTCGCCCTGACAGGCGGCCTGATGGCCTTGTGGCTGACCGGAGGCTATATTTCCGTGCCGGCCTCAGTCGGGTTTATTGCACTATTGGGTATAGCCGTACTCAATGGTGTGGTCATGATGTCGCACTTCAATTATCTCGCTGCCCGTGGCATGGCGCTTGCCGAGGTGGTCAGGGAAGGGGCTATGCGCAGGCTGCGCCCGGTCATGATGACAGCATCAATCTGCGCACTGGGCCTGGTACCGCTGCTGCTGGCTACCGGTCCGGGGTCGGAAATCCAGAAGCCTCTGGCAATCGTGGTAGTGGGTGGTCTGATCAGTTCAACACTGCTCACCCTGTTCCTGTTGCCGATAGTCTACCGGCACTTTCACAGCGACACTGAGTTGAAGGAGGTGTGAGATGAAGGTTCTGCTGGTCATGAATTTCAACCCTGAACTGGAAGAAGACATGGTGGATTATCTGTTGGGTCTTGTGGATATTGAGGGTTTCACTTCCTATCAGGTAAGAGGACACGGTATACATGGCAATCTGTCTCTTTCAGAACAGGTCAGTGGTCGTCGCAAACGCCTGCAGATAGAAATGCTGCTCGAGCAGGAAGCCGCCGATCAGGTACTTGCAGGCATCAGGGAATCTGTCGGCAGGGATGTGGTGTGGTGGTTGCAGCCGGTCATCAACAGCGGGCGGATTGACTGAACTGGGAGGGAACTTGCTTCACATGACATCAAAGGGCCCTGCGCTTGATCACAGGATCTGACTGATTATCCGGAACAGATTCTGAATCTGAATGCCACAGATACAGGTCACAAAAAAAATGTAAAAACAAAGGTCACCCACTTTAATTACTGATCCGGGCTGCCATTGCATGACTATTTGCCAATCTGCAGTTATCCTGCCTGCCAGCAATCTTTTTACTGTCACAAGCAGGCCTGCCATATGAAAAAACTGACACTGAATATTCTCGTCCGCATGCTGTTGCTGTCTGTTGGTATCAGCACTTTCCCGGTGCAAGCCCATCACTCCTGGACCTCGGAATACGATGCCAACAAGAAGGTAGAGGTGAAAGGTCTTGTGACCAAAGTTGAATGGACCAACCCGCATGTGCATATCTATATCGACAGCACTGATAGCAGCGGCCAGACTACGGCCTGGAATTTCGAGATGGCCAGTGTGCTGTCGCTGGAACGCGGTGGCTGGTCACGCCGCACCATCAACATTGGCGATACCATTACCATTGAAGGTTTTGGAGGACGCGCAGTTACCGAAAGGGCTATTGCCAGCGCCATCAGAACCGATGATGGGCAGTCATTGTTTGTTGACCAGCCCCGTGACTGAAACCGCATAGAAACTTCAGATTGCTCTGATCTGATCTGACGGCAGGGTCAGCCTTGCCTGATTAGCGTAGCCTTGACCAAGAGGATAGCACCATGCACAAACCTTCATCGACCCTGGCACTTTTGTTGCTGCTATGCCTGCCCCAGATACTGGTGGCGCAGGAATTGCTGCGCCGGGTCGGGGGCGCCAATGGGCCACCCACTGTCGAAGATACAGCTGAAATCCCGGTTCCCATGCTGGCTGATGGCACTGTAGATCTGTCTGGTGTCTGGATAGATGGTGGCGCTGGCAGGGCGGAAGATCTGCTCCCGGCAGGTGCGCTGGACAGCCTGATGCAACCCTGGGCACGGGACAAATATCTTGCCCGCGATCCGGGAGAAGATCCCTACAACTGGTGCATGCCCGGAGGCCCTCTGCGCATTACCGGGGGCTTTGCGTGGCGTTTCGTGCAGCATCCGACAGTCAATGCAACGCACATTTTTATGCTCCAGGAGGGTAACGCGCATACCTACCGGCAGATTTTCATGGATGGCCGTCCGCATCCGGAAGACCCTCGGCCCACCTGGTACGGGCATTCCATTGGTCATTGGGAAGGCAATACTCTGGTAATAGACACGATAGGCCTGAATGATATTTTCTGGCTGGATGTGGGCGGCACCGTACACACTGAGCAGCTGCATCTGGTCGAGCGCTGGACCCGCACCGATTATTCAACCTTGCAGCGGGAAGTGACCATTGATGATCCAGGTGCCTATACTGCGCCTTTCACGCTCAGCTATACCGCCAAACTGGCTCGGCCGGGCAGTGATATCCTTGAATACATCTGTATCGAGAACAATCAGTACGGTGTTGCTGGTGGAATCGTTGCCGAATGAGTGAGAGGGGTTCAGAGCCCTTGGGCTCTAACCCCTGATCTGAAACCCATAACAGCCAAGAGGCGCAGCAGGCTGCCGGGAACCAATTGGTTAGCCAGCAGGATGCAAACCCCGGAGTGGTTCACTCAGACAAAAGTGACCCTCTGGGTCCTGTGCCTCTCCACAGCTCCTGACCGTCCGGCCCCTTCACTACGCCGTCCACATTTCTGGAATTCGGGTTCCTCGCCCGACTTCCTTTGAAGCTGACGACAGTCCCGGGCAATACTGAATCCTTGTTCCACCCCTGGCGGTAGAGGCTGATCGGCGCGCCGATAATTATCCTGTATGTCGCAACCGTTCCATCTTCGTTGGTCACATCAACATGCATGAAGCCATGCGGATTTACCCATTCGACTGTTTTGACGGTACCCGTGAATTCGATTGGGCTGTTCGCGTCGAACTCTGCCTCAAACGAATGATGCGCAACCGCAGTTGTTGCGCCAATCAGAAGACCGATACCTGCTACGAGCGCATAACATGGATTTCTTTTCATTGTTCCCATCCCCTGAAATTTACAATTGGCCACTAAAAGCCCAGACTCCAATTCTACTGCTTCACCGGCGAATATCGCGGAGGACAGCTGTGAAGTCAATGGACAGCCCTTGCAGGGAGTCCTTGACCCGGTCAAGGCACGCTGTATCCTTGCCGTAAAAATAACGCTCTGATCGAAAAATACACATCAAAAAGCAAAATGCATAGATCCAGGGGGATAAACAATGAAGACACGCATGTTTATGACGGTAGCGGCCAGTGCCATGGCTGCCTTGTTACTGGTATCGACTCCCGCTTCCGTACAGGCGCAGTCCCAGGTAACCACGGTTGATGGCTGGTACAAGTATGGCGTGCCGTTTCCGGATATGAATGGGCCGGTACCACGGCTTGCGAGCGGCAAACCCGATTTTTCCGGGCAGTGGAATACAACGCGTCGGGGGGATATCACAGATACCCGGATTCCGGGATACGTTGCACAGATGCCATACACTGCATGGGGACAGCGTCAGTGGGACAACTACGATCCGGTCAACCAGGGGGATTATGCGGGCAGCTGCCTGCCATTTGGCTGGTCACGTACGGTGCACGGCCCACGATTGATGCGGTTCGTTCACACCGAAGATCTTCTGTTGGTGCTGGCAGAGCAGGATACCTGGTTTCATACTGTGTATCTCGACGGGCGTCCGCATGATCCCAATATGTTTCCCACCTGGTGGGGAGACTCGGTGGGCCACTGGGATGGGGACACGCTGGTTGTCGAAACGACCAACATGAATGGCTATATCAAGCTGGACACGATTGGTCATCCGATCAGTAGTCAGGCCAAGTTCACCCAAACATTCAAACGCGTCAATTTCGGCACGATTGAACACACCTTTACAGTCGAAGACCCGAAAACCTATACGGAACCTTTCACGATTCACAATACCTGGCCGCTTGAGCCGCTGCAGATCAAGATGCTGGAATACTCCTGCATGGAAGGGAATCTGGAGAATCTTGCAACCGGCTCGATCAAACCCTGGACGCCGCCTGAAGGAGAAGACGCGCCATAGACTCAGTCAGTGAGTTGCCGGCCATAACTGCATGCAGCCACATGGCCGGCCCTGATCCTGAAACCGGGAGTGAATCTCAAGCGCATTGGCAGTGTCCTTGCACCATGTGGAAAATGCACATTCATCATGCTTGTGGGGCACCCTGACTAGAACCGGAATGTATAGGTGAACTTCAGGCTCAGGTCGCGGGTCAGGGCCGTAAAGTCGTTGTCCTTGTCGGTGTCTTCCATGTTGTAGTTGATCACAATAAAGCCTTCCTGCCCGGCTTTGGGGATCCACTGCAGGCGGGTATTGATACCCAACAGTTCAGAGATATTGTCGTATTGCACCAGGCTCACCCAGTAGAGGTTCGGGGTGAAGGCATACTGGGTGTTGAGGCTTACCAGACGGGTGATGAAATCACCCTGGGGCAGGGTTATGTCATTGTATTCGTAACCGGCTTCAATGATGTATTTGTTGCCCTGCAGGCGGATGTTGGTGCTGAGGTTGTCTCTGCTGCCGTTGTAATAGCCACCAATACCGCCATCAAGGAAGAACGATATCGGTCGCTGGTTGCCACTTTGCAGTCGGAAGCCGCGACGATTGAAATCATATCGTCCCGGTTGGATCTGTATGACACGGCCGGGTTCACGGTAAACCGTAAACGGTCTTGTTACTACTTCCTTGTTGGTGGCGACCCGCAGCCGGAAGTTGTCGCGGCTGTTGGTATTGGCCTCGATCAGGGTGTAGCGGATACGTTCGGTTTGCAGACCTCCATCTATGAAATTGACACGCTGGGCATCCCAGCCCATCTGGATCTGCTGCAGGTAGCTGCCTGCCCTGAACCAGGTATAGCCGATGTCGGCTTTCCAGTCGCGGATGCCGGTGTTGTTCACGAAACCCATGGCAGGATTGAAGTTGTCCTGGATTTCCTTGACCCCAAAACCACCACGCAAGCCCTGGTTGTTCGGGCTGCGCAGACCCAGTCCCCAGGCAGCATTGTCTGTGTTGGTGCCAGGAGAGTCTGATGCCATGAACCAGGCATCGCCTTCCAGAGCCAGGCCACTGGACAATCGGGTGTTGAGGTAACGGAAGTCGAGACCAAAAACAGAGTTGTCCTCATTGGAGGACGGGTCGCCGTCTGTGATGATAAAGCCGAGGTTGGACTCGGCGAGCACATTGGCTGAGATGCGGCTGATGAACAGGCTGGATGGATCAACCGCGCCGAAACCATCCTGCTGAATGGCCAGGGTGCCGATGTTCCAGCGTCCCACACGGCCGCTTATGCGGCCACCATAGCTGATATCCACCGGCGTTCCGCCGGGGCCCAGGCCTATATTGCGGGAAAAATAGGGACGCCCGTTCTGTTCAGCAGCATCACTGGAAGCCTGATTGCCGGTGTTGCCGATATTGCCGAACTGGAACAGATCTGCGTCATTGAGGAAAAAGCGGCGGCGTTCCGGAAAGAACAGGTTGAAGCGGTCCAGGTTGACTTGTCGGTTGTCTACCTCAACGGCAGAAAAGTCCGTATTCACCGTCAATGCGGCGTTCAACGATGGCGTCAGCCGGTAAAAGGCATCAAGAGACGGATTGAGCTGATCGTCATTTGCACCGGTGACATAATTTTTTGATTGCACGACTGCAACCGAAGGCACGATCTCGATACCCATGCCCTGGTCCATGTCGCGCATGTCGGTGAGACTGCCGGCGATGCTGGGATTGAATTGTCGGTTGAAGGACACCCATGCCATTTCCTCGTTACGGCGCCGGATACCTCTACCGAAGTTGAAGCCCCATTCTTCGGTGGTCGGATCCATGGGCAGTGACATGAAGGGGATTTCAATTTCTGCGATCCAGCCGTTTTCGTAGGTGCTGGTCTGCACGTCCCAGATTGTGGACCAGTTGGCGTCAAAGTTGTTCACCGTGGTGTAGAGGGCGTCATGGCGAACGCCATTGAGGTTGGTTTCGAAGCGGTACCCGGTCCGGCGGGTGTTGAACGGATCAAGGATCACGATCAGGCGATCATCGGGACCCAGGCCCTGTCCGTGACGGAAAGTCGGGGTGGCGATCAGCTCCGGGTTGCTGTCATCCATTTTTGCGGCAATGTAAATGGCGTCGTTGGTATAGACGATGCGCACCTCGGTAGCCTCGGAAGTGGGAGCCATATCGCCGGGGCGAATCTGGTGAAAATCGGAAATGGGTTCGGCCAGAGCCCAGACAGCGTCGTCGAGGATGCCGTCAATAACGGGGGGGGTCTCAACCTTGACGGCCCGAACTCGCTTGTCTTCCACGCCGGCATTGTTTTGCGCCTCGGCCATGGGCAGCATTGCGGGCATCAGGATGAACAGCAGGGCCTTGAACATCAGGCGGATGTTTGACTTTCTCACTATACTGGTTTCTGTACTGGTAACAGTTACGGGTGGGCCACTGTGGGTTTGTCACCTGTAACATGTGGAATGGATGAAAACATGGTATGCGACTTTACCCGGGTAATTCGCCAAGGTCGAGTCGGAAATTGTGTTTGTTTGGCACCTGTTACTGACAAAAAAGGCTGTACTGTCAGGTTGTACTTACAGACTGTGCGACAGGGGGCTACCCCGACCTGTGTTGGGTATTGTCTCAGTTTGAATAAAGACCATCAAATTTGGCTGGATTGCAGTAATAGTTTTCGCGACACGCCGTGAACCCATCCATGGGGGCTCGACTGCGGCTTCCTGCCGCAGACGGTCGCTCAAGCTATTACTGCAATCCAGCCTCAGCAAGAATCTCCCAATATTCAAACTGAAACACACACCCTGGGTTGCCTGCCATTGAAATTATGTTGTCCAATCGGTTACTGTCAACAGATACAAAAACAATGAGCCATAACATCAACAACATTCATTGCCAATCATGAGGGACTCCTGATGTCCAGAAACGCCAAGCTCACCCTGACTGCAGCCCTGCTGGCCCTGTTAGCCTTGCAGGCCCTGCCTGCCACTGCCAAGTCAACTACCGATGTCATTGTCGGCTCGGCAGAAGACCGCGCAGCAATTGAAAAGCTGATGTGGAGTTACGACCGTATGCTGGATACCTACGACGCGGATGCCTACGTCAACCTGTTTACAGAAGATGGGGCCTTTGGCCAGACAAAGGGTCGTGATGCCCTGCACAAGATGATTACCGATATCAAACAGGGCCATGACGAGCGCCGGGCAAAAGGTGAAATCATAACAATGCGCCACTTCACGATGAACCAGTATCTGGAATTCACAGGTCCCACCACGGCCCGATATCACTACTATCATCAGACAAT
>JAURLQ010000098.1 GCA_030831125.1 Gammaproteobacteria bacterium | reverse complement strand
GAACTCAGAAGTGAAACCGCTCAGCGCCGATGGTAGTGTGGGGCCTCCCCATGTGAGAGTAGGACATTGTCAGGCATTCAAACAGATACCCCCGTGGGCGCAGCCCCCGGGGGTATTTTTTTGAATGCCCCATAGTGAGCTACGCTCATGTGGGAAGCCCGCTTTGAGAATGATCTGCACCGGTAGGCTGGGATGCGCTGGTCGTCAAGCGCTATAGCGCAATGCCAGTCAATACTGATCGCAGCATCACGCTGCTTCGAAGCATATAAACAAAATCCAAAAATCCAATGGGCGCGCTGACGCACGCCCCTACGCCCATAGATCATGTGCATCTGCAATCATCAGCTTTGCCGAGCGGCTGGGATGTGCTGGTCGTTAAGCGCTCCTGCTCAATAATTCAGTCGTTACACTGCAATGAAAACCTGAGCCGATTCCAGCCAGCAATCACAGCTGGTGTGAACAGTTGACCATCTCCGGGTCGGCAAACCACCCTTTACTGTGAATGTCATCTTGATGCTTCAAGTTGTGAGGCCACCCATTCTACAAATCCTTCTGAATTCCTTTGCACTGACTTTTCCAACACTCAATCTTCCCTGTCTGACAAGGTCCATATCTGCAAAAAAGGGATCCTGTTTAAGGGTGCTGAGTGTGACTGGTTGGGGAATTGCTTTGAATGGCGCCACTGTCACTGCAACCCAGGCGGGGTTGTCGCTGGTGGGGTCGGGATAATGAGCTTTTATAACTTTGGCAATACCGACAATTTCAGTCCCTTTCACACTATGGTAGAAGAAAACAGGATCGCCGGTTGCCATTGATCTAAGGTTGTTACGGGCAGCGTAATTTCGCACGCCGGTCCATTGTGTTTCTCCATCTTTGACCAACTGTTGCCAACTGTATTCGTCGGGTTCTGATTTGATAAGCCAGCAGGAAGCCATGTATTCAAATGAAAACAGTGAATTTCAGGTTCAGTGCCTATTTCCTTTCATACTTCTGGATGCGCCTGTTGATCACATCACCAATGAAGACATTGTCATTCTCATCAACTACAAGAAAGTGACCTTCACCGAATTCTCCGTTTCCTGTTCCGGGACGTCCCAGGGTGCCGATTATATTTCCTTCCATATCGACTTTTGCCCATTCACCATCGAAGCCTGAGGTCATGTAGATGAAACCATCATCATGCAGATACAGGGCGCATGCCATGGCATTGAACTTCATTTCCCTGAGGTAATTGCCTTCCGTATCAAAAATCTGGATGCGGAAGTTTTCCCTGTCTGCCACGTAGATATTGTCCTGGGCATCTATCTGGATGGCATGGGCAACCAGCATTTGACCGGGAGCTGAACCGCGACTTCCCCATTGCTTTATGAAATTTCCTGCAGTATCGAATTTCAGTATTCTTGGTTCACCACGAACATGCCCCTGGGCCACATACATATTACCTGCGCTGTCCCAGGCTATGTCATTGGGCTCATCAAACAGACGCTGTCCGATGGCTTAATCCCAAGCTCCGTTCTGGCCAAGTTCTCCCAGTCTCATTAATTCATTGCCTTGCTGGTCGTACTTCAGCACCAGATTCAGGCGGATGTCCGTGACCCAGATATTCCCGTCCTTGTCCAGACGCATACCATGGGAAAATCGGAAAAAGTCCTTTGGACCGAACTGCCTGATGAAATTGCCATCGGCATCGAATTCCAGAAAAGGCTGTTCACCGCGATGGAAAGCCAGCAGGTGTTTGTCGCTATTGATCGTTACACCTGATACCGCTGCAAACTCCATGCCCTCAGGGAAGGTAAAGGCCTCTGAAACATCAACTGCCCTGTAATCAGTCAACTCATAGGCATTGAGAGGAATCAGGGGTCTGTCCGGGCGTTGGGCGTTGGCAAAGAGGGGGAGCAGCACAATGGCTGAGATAATGATTGACTTGTTCATGGCAGTTCCTTTTTTGCCACGGAGTATAACCTCCGGAGGAAGAATGACAAATGGGGATGACTATCCAGGTTTGTTCCGGCCAGTCCATTTTCAAGGATTGATGCATGAAATTTCCTCAGTGTCTGAAAAAGGAATCAGGGTTAATCATAGAACAGGCGCTTGTGGATATCGGCGTGTCATTTGCCACTGGAATGATAGTCACTTAAGCGTACCGAAATGTTCGGTCAGGAAACGAGAGGGTTATGGAATATATTTCCACACAACCTTGATTTCCAATGGACAGTGTAATCCAGTATAGCTAATCTCCAAGTGGGGAAATATCCCATAAAACACTACAATCCATAATGTCAATGGATTTTCTGTTTGGGTCAAACCTTAATACTTTCCTGATTTTTGTATGGCTTGGAACAACAGGATTTTCCAAACCACCATTACGTCAGGCAAGTGTTGCTATCCAAAAACAATAAGAGGGGAACTTGATGTCAACTTAAAGGCTAAATCCATATGTACAGGAAAAGTATTTGCGTGCAGCTCTGGCAACAGCTATTGCAGCGATTGTCACTACCATGTCCATGCCAATACTCGCGCAGAATGATCTTGAAGAAATCACTGTTACCGGCTCTCGCATTCGGCAGACTTCAGGCTTCACCACGCCATTGCCTATTACCGCAGTAACCCAGGACGAACTGTTCGATCTGGCGCCGGGCAGCCCGGTTGCTGAACAATTGGATGCCTTGCCGCAGTTTTTCGGCAATGCAACCATGGAAAGAACCAATGTATCACTGACCTCTGCTTCAGGCAGTAGTTCACTGGATCTGCGTAATCTTTCCGGTAACCGGACTTTGGTGCTATTTGACGGATATCGTGTTGTACCTTCATCCAAGGAAGGTACCGTCCATGTCGACTTTTTCCCTACAGCTCTGGTCCGAACAGTTGATGTGGTGACTGGTGGCGCTTCTGCTGCCTATGGTGCAGATGCTGTAGGTGGAGTAACCAATTTCGTCCTTGATCGTCAGTTTGAAGGCGTCAAGATAAGTGCCAGTACTGGTGTCAATGAAGAGGGTGACGGCGAACGATATAATGTTTCTTTTGCAGGAGGCACCAAAATAGGCGATCGGTTTAATCTCATCGGCTCTTATGAACGACGCTACATTGACGAATTCGAGCGTGCTCCGGAAGATGTTGCCCAACAGAAACGTGTTGGTCATATTCAAAACCCGGCATGGAGCAGGAACGATCCACCCGGCACCAATCCACAAAGAATCACCTTGCCAAATACAGGCACCACAGCGAACTCACCCTATGGACTGATCCTCAATACCCGAACGCCACTGGATCGTATGCGTTTCAACAGGGAGGGCACTGCATTGGTTCCGTTTGATTACGGTGATGTTTCAGACAGCCAGTATTTCTCGGGTGGCGCAGATGCCGAAATATACAATCTGGGCAAAGGTAGTGGTGTAAGTTCTCCCGAGGTAGAAACAGACTCCGTTTTTGTCGGTGCCGAATACCAGATTACTGACAGCCTTTCGGCATTTGCACAGG
>JAURLQ010000097.1 GCA_030831125.1 Gammaproteobacteria bacterium | reverse complement strand
TGATGACTTCCGGAAACTGTTCGAAAAGTACTCTGCAGAAGCAGGCAAGAAGCAGTATCTCATTCCCTATTTCATTGCGGCACATCCCGGTTCAAGGGATGAAGACATGATGGAACTGGCCTTGTGGCTCAAGCAGAACAAATTCAAGCCGGATCAGGTGCAGACTTTCTATCCTTCGCCTATGGCATTGGCTACTGCGATGTACCATTCAGGCAGGAATCCGCTGAAAAAACTTCATTACAAAAGCGCACGTATCAATGTACCCAGGAATATTGAGCAAAGACGACTGCAGAAAGCATTCTTGAGGTACCATGACCCGGACAACTGGCCGATGTTGCGCAAGGCCCTGCAGGCAATGGGCAGGGCGGATCTGATTGGCAATGCAGACCGGCATCTGGTTCCACCCGAAATACGGGTTTATGGCAGAACGGTTTCAAAGACAACAAGGGCAGGAGGCACAGGTACTCGTCCGAGAGGTAAAACCAGCAGCAGAAAGAGCAGAAAATGAGTATAGAAAGACGATAATTTCCCAGATTCCAGGCAGATTTTTCCCTGAGTGTCAGCCTCCCTGATGATGCAGACGCCCGGGTATACAGCGCTCAGGCCCGGACCCTTTCCCGGACCAGTCTTGACTTTTTCTGTCATGCAGATCTTGTGACCTCATTGCTCAAACAGGACAAATTGCCACTGTCATGTTCTCTCATGTTCAAACTTCCTCATCATGAACATGTCTTTCGGCTCGAAGCGCAGGTGCTGACACATCGGCGCCTTTCCCAGTACCAGTACGCCCTTGTAGTCCTTTTCAGACATGACGACCCACAGCAGGAAGAATTGCTGGCAGAAGAAGCAGCCAGGGTGCGTCCTGTTGGGCCTGACTGATCAGCTTCAGCATTATCCATGCTCAAAAAGCGCTTTTAATGTGCACATAATGTGCAAAAAAAGTGTTGACTCCTGATTGACTGCCCTCTACATTGGACAAAAAAGAGTGTTCAGAGGGGATATGTCATGAAAAGCAAACTTGCAATTGTCCTGCCGTTCCTGCTCGTCAACAGCTACTGCGCAAATGCTCAGGAGGCTGGCAGAATTACTTCCGCTACGGCAGCCGAAGTAAAAAAATCTGTTTTGATTCAAGAAGATAATAAAAAACAAGGCGCGGCGGTTGCCGGTGACTCTGAAGCGCGCCAGGCTACAGCCACAAACAAGAACAAGCGTCTTCAGCAAACCCGCAATGCCATGGATAGCGTCGTAATTTCTGACAATGAACCGGTGTTTATTGACAGCGACTACGTTGCAACCAACGAATTGTGCACTTTCAACCGGGCTGCATACACCTACAGCTGCCGCTGAGTGACAAAATACGGGCCTGTTGACCCTTCAATGAAGAGAAAGCGGCTCATGATTTGTGGGTTAGTCGGTTAGCCGACTGGAACATTTCAAACACCAGTTGGCTATCCGATTAACCGATTATGCTTCAATGATTTCCTGACACAATTGTGGCCAGTGTTTCAACCCAGGCAGGATGGCTATTGAGGCACGGGATCAGTATCAAATCCTCTCCACCTGCCTGTCTGAAAGTTTCAGCAGCCTGGATTTCAATTTCTTCCAGGGTCTCCAGACAATCCGTGACAAATGCAGGGCAAAGCACCAGCAGTTTCTTCACGCCCTTGCCGGCAAGCTCAATTACAACTTCTTCCGTTGACGGTTCAAGCCATTTGGCGCGTCCCAGTCTGGACTGGAAACTGACCGAATACTGATCCTGCTTCAACCCGGCCTCTTCCACAAACAATCCTGTTGTCACCATTACCTGATACCGATAACAGGTGGCATGGGCAGGTGAAGGTACATTGCAGCAGTCCTTTACTTTGAGGCAATGCACTCTGGTGGGATCAGCCTTTGTGATATGCAGTTCTGGCAGTCCGTGATAGCTGAACAGCACATGATCAAAGTCTTCTTCGAGCCATGGCCGGGTACTGTCGACCAGGGCCCGGATATATTGTGGCCTGTCATAAAATGGGGTGGGAACAACAAGTTCAATCTGCAGCCCGTGTTGACGGATCACACGCTCGGCTTCCCTGATCGAAGTGAGCACGGTACTTTCTGCATAGTGAGGGTAAAGCGGAAGAAAAACGATTTCCCGTATGTCTGGCAGGGCAGCAAGACGCAGCAGTTCAGATTCAATAGAGGGAGAACCATAGCGCATTGACATGCCCACCGGAATGGACAATCTGTCCTGGACGGCTTTGAGCAGATCCATGGAAAGACTCACCAGCGGTGAGCCGGCATCAGTCCAGATGCTCTGATAGGCATGGGCAGATTTTGCCGGACGGGTGGGCAGCACAAACAGACTTACAATGAGCCGACGCAATATCCAGGGGAGCTGGATGACATAGGGATCCATGAGAAACTGGTTGAGATACCGTCTTACAGACGGGATGTCCGGCTGGTCAGGGGAGCCAAGGTTTGCGAGAAGCACTGCTTGTGAGGTCATGATGATCTGTAATATTCCACTTTGCGTAACATGGTGAGTTTAACAGTCGCATCCATGTTGCAATAGCTGTAAAACCCTTGCCTTTTCATGATGGAATGTCCGGATGAGCAATGATACGCAATTGATACCTGTGGGGATCAGTGCCTGCCTTTTGGGCCAGAATGTCCGCTATAACGGTGGCCACAAACATTCGTCCCTGTGTTCCACCCAACTGGGCCGTTACTTTGAATTCATTCCGACCTGCCCGGAGGCAGGTGCAGGACTGGGTATACCGCGACCGGCAATCAGGCTGATTGACGACCCGGCTAGCCCCAGGGCAGTACATGTTGCGGATTCCGGTATTGATGTGACCGATCAGTTGAAGGCTTACGCGGCCCAACGTGTACCGGAATTGGGTGATCTGTGTGGATATGTCTTTATCAAGAACTCGCCCAGTTGTGGCCTTTTCCGGGTCAAGGTCTACCAGAAGAACGGACATCCTCATCCTGATGCAGGCATGGGCCTGTTTGCGGAAGCCTTTACACACACCTATCCGCTGATTCCGGTCGAAGAAGAAGGCAGATTGCATGATCCTGTACTCAGGGAAAACTTCATCGTGCGGGTATTCGCCCTGCATAACTGGAAAGCACTCTGTAACAAAGGGCTGTCGGCATCAGCGCTTACCGATTTTCATTCCCGCTACAAATACACACTGATGGCCCATAGTCCGGCAGACTACCAGAGTCTGGGGCGCATGCTTGCTGATGCCGGCAGGCATGATCCACAGGATTTGGGCTCAAGATATTTCCCGGCCTTGATGCAGGCTCTGCAGAAACGTGCCACCAGGAAGTCCAATACCAATGTGCTCATGCACCTGCAGGGTTACCTGAAAAAAGTCCTGCAGCCCCGGGAAAAGCAGAGTCTTGGGCAGGTAATAGAAAATTACCGCAAGGGCATAGTTCCGCTGGTCGTGCCAGTCACGCTGCTCAGGCATCATTTTCACCAGTACCCGGATGATTACATCGAAAAGCAGTTCTATCTGCAGCCCTATCCTGATGATCTGAGTCTGAGAAACGACCTGTGAGTCTGGCGCTTCACTGGTTCAGAACAGACCTGAGGTTGCGGGACAACACTGCATTGCTGTCAGCTGCGGCAGAAGGTCCTGTGCTGGCGCTGTACATCGCTACCCCAAGGCAATGGCAGCAACATGATGATGCCGGAATCAAGCTGGATTTCTGGCGCAGGAATCTGATTGCCCTCCGTGAGGATCTGCAGGCACTGGGTATTCCACTATTGTTTGCGCAGGTACCTGACTATGCAGGCATACCGGCCTTCATGGAAAAACTTCTACCGACACTCAAGATTGACTCCCTGCATTGCAACGCAGAATGTCCGGTCAATGAAATCACGCGTGACAGGGAAGTGAAGAGGGTCTGCGAGACACTCTGTATCAGGATGCAGATCCATGATGATCAGGTATTACTGCCACCGCAATCAATTTCCAACAAGAGTGGAGAGCCATTCAAGGTCTTCACGCCCTGGGCACGAACCGTAAGGGCAAGACTCGAAGAAACCGGTGTGAAGGTGGCGGGGCAGCCAGTTCCCCAGGCCTGTCCACTTGATTTACTGCCACACGGTTGTATTACCCTTGAAGATATCGAATGGCCGGTACAGGACCTGGACTGGTCACAACGCTGGCCTGCCGGCGAAGCAACTGCCAGGCAGGCGCTTGGCAATTTCTGCAGGGAAAGGGTCAGCCAGTATGACAAGTGCCGCGATATTCCGGCTGTGGATGGCACCAGCAGGATCAGCCATTTTCTTGCCAGTGGTGTTTTGTCGATTCGCGACTGCTGGCAACAATCTGCACAATTCCAAGAAGGAACCGGTGTCAGTACCTGGCAGAATGAGCTGTTGTGGCATGATTTCTACAAGCATGTGATGTGGCACTTTCCCCATGTCTGCAAACACCGTGCCTGGCGTTCTGATGTCAGTCACGTGCCTTGGCGGCATGACAGAAACGAGTTTGCAAGCTGGTGCAATGGCACAACAGGTATTCCGATCATTGATGCTGCCATGGCCCAGCTAAGACAAACGGGCTGGATGCATAACCGGTTGCGGATGATTACGGCGATGTTCCTGACCAAACATCTTCTGATCGACTGGCGATGGGGAGAACGCTGGTTCATGCAGCATCTGATCGATGGTGACTTTGCTGCCAACAATGGTGGCTGGCAATGGAGCGCCTCAACAGGCACTGACGCTGTACCTTATTTCCGGATTTTCAATCCGGTGACCCAATCAAGGCGATTTGATCCGGATGGTAATTTCATCAGGAAATTTCTCCCCGAGTTGAACAAACTGGACAACCGGAGTATTCATGAGCCCGGC
>JAURLQ010000096.1 GCA_030831125.1 Gammaproteobacteria bacterium | reverse complement strand
GAAAAGTTTGAACGTAACAAGCCCCACGTAAACGTAGGCACGATTGGTCACGTTGACCATGGCAAGACGACGCTGACAGCGGCGCTGACGCGTGTATGTGCGGAAACCTGGGGTGGTAGTGCGGTATCGTTTGACGGTATCGACAATGCACCTGAAGAAAAGGCACGTGGTATCACGATTTCAACCTCGCATGTTGAATATGATTCACCTGCGCGCCACTACGCCCATGTTGACTGTCCTGGCCACGCTGACTATGTGAAGAACATGATTACCGGTGCTGCGCAGATGGATGGCGCGATCCTGGTCTGTTCTGCTGCAGACGGCCCGATGCCGCAGACCCGCGAGCACATTCTGCTGTCGCGTCAGGTAGGTGTACCGTTCATTGTAGTGTTCATGAACAAGGCTGACATGGTAGACGACGCCGAGCTTCTGGAGCTGGTTGAGATGGAAATCCGCGACCTGCTGAACCAGTACGAATTTCCTGGTGACGACACGCCGATCATCATTGGCAGCGCGCTGATGGCGCTGGAAGGCAAGGATGACAATGAAATGGGCACCACTGCCGTCAAGAAACTGGTAGAGACCCTTGATTCCTATATACCTGAGCCGACCCGGGATATCGAGAAGCCGTTCCTGCTGCCGATCGAAGACGTATTCTCGATTTCAGGCCGCGGAACTGTTGTTACCGGTCGTGTAGAGCGCGGCATTGTAAAAGTGGGCGAAGAGATCGAGATTATCGGTATCAAGCCTACGATCAAGACCACCTGTACAGGTGTTGAGATGTTCCGCAAGCTGCTTGACGAAGGTCGTGCAGGCGAGAACGTGGGTGTACTGCTGCGTGGTACCAAGCGTGAGGAAGTTGAGCGTGGTCAGGTACTGGCCAAGCCTGGTTCAATTACCCCGCACACCAAGTTCGAGTCAGAAGTATATATTCTGAGCAAGGACGAAGGTGGTCGTCATACCCCGTTCTTCAAGGGCTATCGTCCGCAGTTCTACTTCCGTACTACCGACGTGACTGGCGCGGTAACGCTGCCTGATGGTGTTGAGATGGTAATGCCGGGAGACAACATCAAGATGGTTGTTGAGCTGATCAACCCCATTGCGATGGACGAAGGCCTGCGTTTTGCGATTCGCGAAGGTGGTCGTACCGTTGGTGCTGGTGTTGTAGCCAAAATCATCGAGTAACCAGGTGTAGGGGCGCACATCAGTGCGCCCAGCGCTACGAACCAGATTGGTTGAATAACTGACCATCGTTCGCTGTAACCAGGTCAGGCTTGTTGTCCGAACAGGGCTGCAGACCATAAAAGCCGTCAAGGATGCCGGCGACCTCAAAAAATATAAGGAATAGATCAAATTCCTGCTTGACACCATGGGGGCGTATTCTTAGAATTCGCGCTCTTTTTTTCGCGGAGCGGAAGGTCCGTTTGCGCGAAGTTCTTTAACAATGTACAGGAGATGTTGGTCGCATGCAGAACCAGCGCATCAGAATTCGTCTCAAGGCTTTCGATCATCGCCTGATCGACAAGTCTACGCAGGAAATCGTGGAAACCGCCAAGCGGACCGGCGCCCAGATCAAAGGGCCGATTCCCATGCCGACGCAGAAAGAACGTTTCACAGTGCTGATTTCCCCGCACGTGAACAAGGATGCCCGTGACCAGTACGAAATTCGTACACACAAACGTCTTCTGGATATTGTAGAACCTACTGAAAAAACCGTAGATGCACTCATGAAACTCGACCTTGCGGCCGGAGTTGAAGTGCAGATCAGCCTCGGCTGATCCGGAAAATTTGGAAAATGGGTCGGCAAGCCGACCCCTGCGCTCACAGATTGAGCGTAAACGTAGGGGCGCCCCAGGGCGCCCGGCCAGACGAATCAAGGGTCTGGATGGATTTTTAGGGGCTCGTGTAAACGCGCCCATAATTCAGGGGTGGTGTTCGCTGCCCTTGCCGTTGGAAGCACAGGTTTCCGGGCGGCTAAACGAGGAAATATGTAATTACAGTGTCTGTTTTCCTAACGGCTGGCACTCTAAATACAGCAAAGCGTCGGGCACCAGAAGGGCCTTGACAACCATAACCAGGTGGAATGCGTAAGCAGCCATAGTGGGTTAAAGCCCCATACACTGATGGAGTAACACAATGTCGATTGGCTTAGTCGGTCGCAAGAGCGGGATGACCCGTCTCTTCACCGAAACCGGGTCCTCTGTACCCGTTACAGTTGTTGAAGTGCTTCCCAATCTGGTCACGCAGGTGAAAACTGCGGAGACTGATGGCTATAGTGCCATTCAGGTCACCACCGGAAGCAAGAAAAGCAACCGTGTGAACAAGGCGTCAGCCGGACATTTTGCCAAGGCGGGTGTCGAGGCGGGTCGTGGTCTGTGGGAATTCACTGGCAGCGCAGAAGAAGTTTCTGCTTTTGCACCTGGTGCGCAGCTGACTGTAGAGAAGTTCAGTGAAGGCCAGATCGTGGATGTTACCGGCACCTCCAAGGGCAAGGGCTTCCAGGGTGTTATCAAGCGCTACCATTTCAGTATGCAGGATGCCACCCACGGTAACTCACTGTCTCACCGTGCGCCCGGCTCCATCGGTCAGAACCAGACTCCTGGTCGCGTGTGGAAAGGCAAGAAAATGGCGGGTCACATGGGTGCAGAGCGTGTTACCACGCAGAACCTTGAAATTGCCCGCATTGATGCTGAAAACAATCTTATTCTGATCAAGGGTTCCATACCCGGTGCAACTGGAGGGGATGTGATCATTTCTCCGGCTGTCAAAGCGAAAACTGTCTCCGAGGGCTAAGCAATGGATTTACAAGTTGTCATGCCTGGTATGAAGGCAGCCGATTCGAAAGTATCCGTTTCAGACGACGCTTTCGGCAAGGAATTCAATGAGTCACTGGTGCATCAGGTGGTAGTAACCTATCTGGCTGGTGGACGTCAGGGTTCTGTCAAGCAGAAAACCCGCGCAGAAGTCAGTGGTGGTGGCAAGAAGCCACATCGCCAGAAAGGCACTGGACGTGCGCGCGCAGGTTCCACCCGCAGCCCCTTGTGGCGTGGGGGCGGAAAAACCTTTGCTGCTGTGCCACAAGACCATTCCAAGAAGATCAACAAGAAAATGTATCGCGGCGCCATGCGTTGCATCGTTTCCGAACTGATCCGTCAGGATCGCATGATCATAGTCGACGATTTCAAGCTCGACGACCACAAGACCAAAGGTCTTATCGAAAAACTTTCCGATTACAACCTGCAGAATGTGCTGATCATCAGCGAGCAGGTAGACAAGAATCTTTATCTGGCCGCCCGCAATCTGCATCAGGTTGATGTAGTGGATGCCGATGCAGTTGATCCGGTCAGTCTGATCGGTTTCGACAAGGTGCTGGTAACAGTGCCGGCCCTGAAAAAACTGGAGGGCATCCTGGTATGAACAGCGAGCGCAAATTGGGAATCATACTCGGACCACATCTGTCCGAGAAAACCAGCAACATTGCTGAACAGAACAACCAGGTAACCTTCAAGGTTGCCCATGATGCCACCAAGCCCGAGATCAAGGAGGCTGTTGAAAGCCTTTTCAATGTATCGGTCAGGGATGTGCAGGTTCTGAACGTCAAGGGTAAATCCAAGCGCACCGGCCGCGGCAAACTGCGTGTCCGTAGCGACTGGAAAAAAGCCTATGTCCGTCTTGAGCAGGGTCAGGAAATTGACTTTGCCGACATGGCTTAAACGAGGATCGGGAGAAGGCAATGCCAGTAGTCAAGTGTAAACCCACCTCACCAGGACGCCGATTCCTGGTCAAGGTAGTAAATCCCGAGCTGCACAAGGGTGCGCCGTATGGACCGCTTACCGAGGCCCAGGACAGAACCGGTGGACGTAACAGTTCCGGCCGTCTGACCCAGCGTCACGTGGGTGGTGGTCATAAACAGAAATACCGTGTGATTGATTTCCGTCGCGACAAGGACGGTATTCCGGCAAAAGTAGAGCGTCTGGAATACGACCCTAACCGGACTGCCAACATCGCACTGCTGCTGTATGCCGATGGTGAGCGTCGTTACATCATTGCGCCGAACAATGTTCATGCGGGTGATGTAGTCATGTCAGGCACCAATTCGCCGATGAAACCCGGCAATTGCATGCCACTGCGCAATATACCGGTAGGAAGCACAGTTCATTGTGTGGAAATGAAGCCTGGCAAAGGTGCCCAGATCGCCCGCAGCGCCGGCGCATCAGTACAGCTGGTTGCCCGTGAAGGCCAGTATGCCACCCTGCGTCTGCGCAGCGGTGAAGTACGCAAGGTGCCTTCAGAGTGTCGCGCAACCCTGGGTGAAGTAGGAAACAGTGAGCACAATCTGCGTTCAATCGGCAAGGCCGGTGCCATGCGCTGGCGCGGTGTGCGTCCGACTGTTCGCGGAGTAGTCATGAACCCGGTAGACCATCCACACGGTGGCGGTGAAGGCAGAACTTCAGGTGGCCGTCATCCGGTATCACCATGGGGAACGCCAACCAAGGGTTACAAAACCAGAACCAACAAGCGTACGAACAAGATGATCGTTCGTCGTCGTAACGCAAGCAAGTAAACAGAAGGGTAGGGTAAACAAGTGCCAAGATCACTGAAAAAAGGTCCCTTTATCGATCTGCACCTGCTCAAGAAAGTGCAGGTTGCGTCCGAAAAGAATGACAGAAGACCGATCAAGACCTGGTCGCGTCGTTCTATGATCTCTCCCGAGATGTTGGGTCTGACAATTGCCGTACACAACGGCCGTCAGCACGTCCCGGTTCTGGTCACAGAAGACATGGTTGGACACAAACTGGGTGAGTTCGTCCTTACCCGTACTTATCGGGGTCACGCTGGCGACAAGAAAGCCAGATAAGAACCACAAACAAGGGTGTCAGGGTAAAAGGGTGCCACAGAGAAAGTGGAGCGGGTTGAGTGAAGTATCCCTGGTCCACGGTTACTTGAGAACAGTTGAAAGGTGGTCAGACGTAATACTCTGACACCTGAAAAGACAGAGGTTATAGAGATGGAAGTTTCAGCGGTACTCAAAGGTGCCAGATTGTCAGCCCAGAAGGCGCGGCTGGTTGCAGACCAGGTTCGTGGCAAGGGCGTCGAGGAAGCGCTCGAAATACTGTCTTTCAGCACCAAGAAAGGCGCGGGTCTCATCCGTAAAGTCCTGAACTCGGCTATTGCAAATGCAGAGCACAATCAGGGCATGGATGTGGACGAGCTGAAAGTTTCCACCATTTTTGTTGACGAGGCGATGTCGTTGAAACGCATCCAGCCGCGCGCCAAGGGTAGGGCTGATCGCATTACGAAACGCTCTTGTCATATCACTGTAAAAGTAGCTGAAAAGGTTTAAGAGGGATTCATGGGTCAGAAAGTACACCCGACAGGCATTCGACTGGGTATCGTCAAAAGACATACCTCTGTGTGGTACGCCGGTGGCAAGGACTACGCGAGATATCTCAAGGAAGATATGGAAGTGCGCGAACTGGTCAAGAAGAAACTGGCCGCTGCCTCTGTTTCCCGTGTGGAAATCGAGCGTCCTGCACAGACTGCCAGGATAACCGTATACACCGCACGTCCCGGTATCGTGATTGGCAAAAAAGGCGAGGACGTGGAAAAACTGCGTACCGAGCTTGCAGCCAGAATGGGTGTTCCCGTGAACATCAATATCGAGGAAATCCGCAAGCCGGATCTTGATGCCCAACTGGTTGCAGACAGTGTTGCACAGCAGCTTGAGCGTCGTGTGATGTTTCGTCGTGCGATGAAGCGGGTAATGCAGAATGCCATGCGCCAGGGTGCTGAAGGCATCAAGGTGCAGGTTGGTGGTCGCCTCGGCGGTGCCGAGATTGCGCGAACAGAGCGTTACCATGAAGGTCGTGTGCCTTTGCATACCCTGCGTGCGGATATTGATTATGCCACCAGTGAAGCATTGACAACTTTCGGCATCATCGGTGTGAAAGTATGGATCTTCAAAGGCGAGATCCTGAATGCTGAAGAAGTATTGTCCGGTGGCGACAAGAAAAAGGCACAGCAGGCTTAATGTCGCTGATGCGCCAGTGATGATCAGGTTTTGAGGTAGTAGGAAATGTTACAACCGAAGCGGACAAAATTTCGCAAACAGATGAAGGGCCGTAACCGCGGTCTGGCGCATCGTGGCAGCACTGTGAGTTTCGGCGAGTTCGGACTGAAGGCTATCGGTCGTGGCCGTTTGACTGCCCGCCAGCTTGAGTCTGCCCGTCGTGCACTTACCCGTCATATCAAGCGTGGCGGCAAGGTGTGGATCAGGGTTTTCCCTGACAAGCCGATTACCCAGAAACCCCTGGAAGTACGTCAGGGTAAAGGCAAGGGTAGTGTTGAATACTGGGTAGCCCAGATTCAGCCGGGTCGTATTCTGTTTGAAATTGAAGGTGTGAGTGCTGAGCTGGCTCAGGAAGCCTTTGCACTTGCGGCGGCCAAGTTGCCGTTTGAAACCAAATTTGCAAAACGGGTGGTGATGTAATGGCCAGTACAGATATCTCGGAACTGCGCGGTAAATCTGCAGCTGAGCTGCAGGAAGTACTGATTGGCCTGCGTCAGGACCAGTTCAAGTATCGCATGCAGAAAAATACCGGACAGCTGGGTCAGACCCATCTGCTGTCTGCTGTGAAAAAAGATATTGCCAGGGTCAAGACCCTGATCAATGAGAAGGCAGGTTCCTGAATATGACTGAGATGGAAAACAAAAGCGAAGTACGTGCCCGCACCGTGTCAGGCAGAGTTGTCAGCAACAAGATGGACAAATCCATTACTGTGTTGATTGAGCGTCGCGAGAAGCATCCGGTCTATGGCAAGTATGTGACCAAATCTTCCAGGGTTCACGCCCATGACGAAGCCAATGAGTGCAACGAGGGCGACTGGGTAACTGTGAAGGAAGTTCGTCCGTTATCCAAAACCAAGACCTGGTCTTTGGTCAGCATTGACGAGCGCGCAGCGCAGATCTGAGAAAGAATTGCAGGGGCGCACTATGAAGTGTGCCATCAAGAAAATAGCAGGGGCGCCCGTTAGTGCGCCCATAGTGAAGCAGGAATGGGCAAAGCCCTCGGAACAGTACCATGATTCAAGTACAGTCAAATTTGGAAGTGGCAGACAACAGCGGTGCACGCCGTGTCATGTGCATCAAGGTGCTGGGCGGCTCACATCGTCGTTATGCCCGTATTGGTGACGTTATCAAGGTGACCGTCAAGGAAGCAATTCCGCGCGGCAAGGTCAAGAAAGGCCAGGTGCTCAAGGCTCTTGTGGTCAGAACCAAAAGCGGCGTTCGTCGCCAGGACGGTTCACTGATCCGTTTCGATGACAATGCAGCAATTCTGCTAAACAACCAGGATGCTCCTATCGGAACCCGCGTATTCGGACCGGTAACCCGCGAACTGAGAACCGAGAAATTCATGCGCATCATTTCACTGGCGCCTGAGGTTCTCTGAGGTCGATAAGACAAAGAATTGCAGGGGCGCCCGTCAGCGCTCATATCCAGGAAACGCCTGGATACTATGGTTAAACAAGGCTGGAACAGACAATGCAAAAGCTAAAAAGAGATGATGAAGTGATCGTGATTGCCGGTCGCGACAAGGGCAAACGGGGCAAAGTAACCCGTGTGCTTGCCAATGGTCGCGTGGTGGTTTCAGGTGTGAACATGGTCAAGCGCCATACCAAGCCCAACCCGAATATCGGCAAACAGGGTGGCATAGTCGAAAAAGAAGCAGGCATTGATATATCCAACATCGCCGTTTTCAACCCGAAGAGCGAAAAGGCTGACAAGGTCGGCTTTCGTGTTGAGGCAGACGGTACCAAAGTACGTGTTTTCAAGTCTGACGAATCAGTAATTGGCTGAGACACAGCAGAGTAACAGCAGGCAGAACAAGAGAATTATCAATCGTTGCTTTCTGTTGCCGGCTACCGCTTTAGCGGCAGAGCCCGGTAGGCAGAAACACTAAACGAAACAGAAAAGGTTGCAACATGGCTCGTTTGAAAGAGTATTACAAAGAAACAATCATACCGGAGCTGACCAATCAGTTTTCCTATGCGAATCCCATGCAGGTGCCGAAAATCACCAAGATTGTTCTGAACATCGGCAGCGGCGAGTTCGGCGACAAGAAAGTACTGGATAACGCCATGGGTGATCTGGTCAAGATTGCAGGTCAGAGACCAGTTGTGACCAAGGCCCGCAGATCGGTTGCCGGTTTCAAGATTCGTGAAGGCTGGCCGGTTGGTTGTAAGGTAACCCTGCGTGGTGAGCGTATGTATGAATTTCTGGATCGCCTGGTGAACATTGCCATTCCGCGTATCCGTGACTTCCGTGGGTTGAATCCACGTGCTTTTGACGGTCGTGGCAATTATGCGCTTGGTGTGAATGAGCAGATCATCTTCCCGGAAATTGACTACGACAAGATAGACAAGATCCGCGGTATGGATATCACCATTACCACAACAGCCAAAAGCAATGATGAGGGCAGAGCACTGCTCCGAGCTTTCAATTTTCCGTTCCGCGGCGAAAACCGCTGAGTTAGAGGTAAGTCATGGCCAAGACATCGATGATCGAAAGGGAAACCAAGCGTATCCGTACTGCTACAAAGTATGCGGCTAAACGCGCGGAACTGAAAAAAGTGATCAGCAGTGTAACTGCTTCTGATGAAGAGAAGTGGGATGCGCAGATCAGACTGCAGAAGCTCCCTCGCGATGCCAGCCCGACCAGACAGCGCAGGCGCTGCCACATAACAGGCCGTCCGCATGGCGTATACCGCAAGTTCGGCATTTGCCGTAACAAGTTGCGTGAGCATGCGATGAAGGGTGATGTGCCAGGCCTGACCAAGGCAAGCTGGTAAACAGCGGCCTTAACAGAATTCAAGAGGAAACAAGCATGAGCATGTCCGATCCGATTGCAGATCTGCTGACCAGAATCCGCAATGCCCAGATGGCCGGCAAACCTGTAGTAGAGTGCCCGTCTTCCAATATCAAGTGCGCGATTCTCGACGTGCTGAAACAGGAAGGTTATATCGCCGGGTATTCCATCAGCAGTGATGTGGTCAAACCGCTTATCTCCATTGACCTGAAGTATTTCAATGGCAGGCCGGTAATCGAGGATCTGCATCGTGGCAGTACTCCTGGTCTTCGTCAGTACAAGGGCAGCGACAAACTGCCAAAAGTACGCGACGGACTTGGAATAGCAGTTATCTCCACCAACAAGGGTGTGATGACTGACAAGGCAGCCCGCGCAGCAGGCGTTGGCGGCGAAGTGCTCTGCACTGTCTTCTGATAACAAAAGACAGAATACAGAATACAGACGACGGAATTACGAATATGTCCAGAATAGCAAAAGCTCCTGTGGTACTGCCGAAAGGTGTGGAAGCCCAGATTGCCAATGGCCTTGTATCGGTGAAGGGCAGCAAAGGGACCCTTTCCATGCAGCTCAATGAAAAAGTGCAGGTTGCCCTCAATGAGGGGCAGCTGCAGCTTTCACCTGTAACCTGGTCGAAGGATCATGTTGCCCAGGCTGGCACGGCACGTGCACTGGTACAGAACATGGTGCAGGGTGTCAGTGAAGGTTTCGAGAAAAAACTGGAGCTGGTTGGTGTTGGATATCGTGCCAAGGCAGCTGGAAAATCTATCAACATGGTGCTGGGATTTTCCCACCCGATTGACTATCAACTGCCCGAAGGTGTAACAGCCGAAACACCGACCCAGACTGAAATTGTGCTGAAAAGTGCCAATCGTCAGCTGCTTGGTCAGGTTGCTGCAGAACTGCGTGAGTTCCGCGCTCCGGAGCCCTACAAGGGTAAAGGGGTTCGATATGCCGGCGAGCAGATCTTCCGCAAAGAAGCGAAGAAGAAGTAACAGGAATACAGGTTAATGGCAGGCGGTAGAGACCGGCTGTCGAATGAGAAAATTGAGGCATCGATCAATGAATGACAAGAAAGCATCACGTTTGCGCCGTGCCAAAAGAACCCGCGCCAAAATCAGTGAGCTGAAAGTGAACCGCCTCTGCGTATTCCGCAGTCCGCGTCACATCTATGCCCAGATCATTTCACCTGATCACAGGGTATTGGTATCTGCGTCTTCCCTTGGCCAGGAAAAGACCGGCAACGTGGACTCTGCATCCGCTATTGGCAAGCTGATTGCCGAGCGTGCAAAAGACGCAGGTATTACCAAGGTAGCTTTTGACCGCAGTGGTTACATCTATCACGGTCGTGTCAAGGCATTGGCAGAAGCAGCCCGCGAAGGCGGCCTCGAGTTCTAATTGGAAGAAAGTTATGGCATTTAAAAACGAGCAGACCAAGAACGAAGAAGGCTTGCAGGAAAAGCTGATTCAGGTAAATCGTGTGGCAAAAGTGGTGAAGGGCGGTCGTATATTCTCTTTCACTGCACTGACTGCTGTTGGCGACGGCAACGGCCGTGTCGGTTTCGGTCGTGGCAAGGCACGTGAAGTGCCACAAGCTATCCAGAAAGCCATGGAAGCTGCTCGCCGCAACATGATCAGTGTGAAACTCGATGGCACCACCCTGCAGTATCCGGTCAAAGCCAATCACGGTGCTTCAAAGGTATACATGCAGCCTGCATCTGAAGGTACCGGTGTAATCGCCGGTGGCGCCATGCGCTCAATTCTGGAACTGGCAGGTGTACATAACGTTCTTGCCAAGTGCTACGGCTCAACCAATCCGGTGAACGTGGTACGTGCCACATTCAAGGGGCTGAAAAACATGAGAGCTCCGGAAGAAGTGGCAGCCAAGCGTGGCAAAACAGTTGAAGAGATAGTCGGGTAATATTCGGATAGGGGCTTGTCTTCGGACAAATGGCCCATATTGATTCGGGAAGGTTGAAATCATGGCAGCAAAGACAATCAAAGTGACTCTGAACAAGAGCAAACACGGCATACT
>JAURLQ010000003.1 GCA_030831125.1 Gammaproteobacteria bacterium | reverse complement strand
TTCCTGAAGAAAACATCGTTGGCAAGGCAGTTGCAGTATGGATGCACAAGGAGCCAGGGTTGAAGTTGCCCCGGTTCAGCGAGAATCGTCTGATCGAAAATGCACAATAGGCCAATAGGAAAGAAGCCCTATGGAAAGCCGGCAAAAAATGTAAAGAGGCATAACTAATCTTGTGAGAGGCAACCTGAGTTGTTGCCTTGCCGTTGGAGGCAAAATGAATGTAATTGCCAGCAGTACTTTGCAAAAGCAGCGTGGGTCTGCATACAGCACCATGATCATGGTGGTGTTGATTGCCATGTTCCTGACAGCAGCATTGAAGCTTGCGCCTGCCTATCTGGCCAACAATGTCATCAACAATGCCATGGCATCGATTGCTGAAAACAATGACATGGCAGTATTCAGTATTGGTGAAATAAGGTCAGCTCTCATGCGGACGCTGGATACCAACGACATCAGAGGTTTCAATGCCGCAAATGTGCAGGTCGTGACGGAAGGCAGCCAGGAATTCGTGGATATCAATTATGAAAGAAGGGTGCCCCTGTTCTACAACATCGAAGCGGTAGTCATTTTCGAGAACAGGTTCGACAAATTCTGATACCAGCCCAGGGAAGTGTGTGGATAGATTATGTGCAAGGCTTGCTTATGATTTCAGGGACCTTGATCTGCTCAAAAGGTCCCTGCGTCATTGCAGTGCAGGCAAAGACAACAATGAAAGGCTTGAGTTTCTGGGTGACTCTGTGCTCGGACTCATTATTGCAGAAGCTCTCTACAACACCTTTCCGCTTGCGACTGAAGGTGAGCTGAGCAGGTTGAGGGCAAATCTGGTTCAACAATCCACTCTTGCGGAAATTGCCAGAGAGCTTGATCTTGGTTTATATCTCATCCTCGGTGCCGGCGAGATCAAGTCTGGCGGAGCAAACAGGGAATCAATTCTTGCTGATGCGCTCGAAGCCCTGATATGTGCCCTGTATCTGGATGGTGGCATGGAGACCTGTAAAGCAATTGTCAGGCAATGGTTTGCACCAAGATTGTGCAGTATTGAAGAAATTCAGCCAGCCAAGGATGCCAAAACCAGATTGCAGGAATTCCTGCAGGCTAGAAAACTGCCTTTGCCTGTTTATGCAATCGAGGAAGTGAAAGGCAAGGATCACCAGCAGAAGTTTCTGATAAGTTGCACTGTCGTTTTGCTGAAGGAGCCTGAAATGGGTGCTGGTAACAGCAGAAAAGAGGCAGAACAGAAAGCAGCGACTGCAGTGCTGAACAAAATCGGCAACAGTTATGTCTGATCCTCGCAATGAGGAAGCACCCCGTTGTGGCTATGTTGCCATAGTAGGCAGACCCAATGTTGGCAAGTCTACATTGCTGAACCATCTGCTGGGTATCAAACTCAGCATTACCTCACGCAAGCCACAAACCACACGTTCCCGTCTACTTGGCATAAAGACTGTCAACAACAGCCAGATCGTGTTTGTGGATACCCCGGGGTTTCATACGGGGTTCAAAAAGGCCATTAACAAACAGATGAACAATGCAGTGGCTGAAGCCCTGCAGGATGTAGATCTGGTGGTTTTCATGACAGACAGGCTTGTATTGACAGAAGAAGATGAGCTGTTACTGAAAAAACTGTCAGATCCGGGTGTTCCGGTCTTTCTGGTAATCAACAAGGTTGATGTGCTTGGAGAGCGTGACAAGCTCCTGCCATTCATTGCCATGATGAGCGAAAGATTCAGGTTCAGTGAGGTGGTTCCTGTATCTGCCCTCAAGAATGTCAATACTGATGAGCTCGAGCAAAGCATCATCAAATACCTCCCTGAAAATCCATGGTTGTTTCCCGAAGACCAGTTGACCGACAGGAATCTGCGGTTTCTGGCTGCTGAATTCATCAGGGAGAAGATAACCAGGCAAATGGGAGATGAGTTGCCTTATGAAGTTGCAGTGGAAATCGAGGAATTCATGACAGAAGGCCCCCTGACTACAATAAGTGCACTGATTCTGGTTGAAAAGAATACCCAGAAACAAATGATAATCGGGGAAAAGGGCAGCAGACTGAAGCTCATCGGCACAGAAGCGCGCAAGGATCTGGAGCGGCTGCTTGATACCAGGGTCATGTTGAATCTGTGGGTAAAGGTAAAGCAGGGCTGGTCAGACGATCTCAGGGCACTGCGAAGTCTGGGCTATGAATAGGCAGACGGCAATCAACCGGGCGATTGCAGGATTTGCGGATCATGAGCAGCAGTGACGTAAAACACCAGGCCTGGCTTCTTCACAGCAGACCATTCAGGGAAACCAGCCTCCTGCTTGATTTCCTTACCAGTGATCTCGGACGATGTACCGTCATTGCACGGGGGGTGAAAAGCCCCCGCAGTCAAAGGCGGGGCTTGCTGCAACCTTTTGTCCCTTTGCAGATCACCCTCTCAGGTCGCAGTGAATTGCAGAATCTCAGAGAAGTAGAAGCACTCGGTTGTGCGTGTCCACTGACAAGCGACAGGCTTTTTGCAGCCATGTATGTCAACGAATTACTGGTGAGGTTATTGCCACTGCATGTGCCGGATGCATCCGTTTTTGAAGCATACAGCGCACTTTTGTCTTCGCTGTCGCAAAGCGGGATGATAGAACCGGCATTACGCACATTCGAGCTGGATTTGCTGGAGAGTCTGGGATACGGGCTGCAGTTTACCCACGATGCAGAGACCTCGGCAGGGATCAACCCCCAGTCCTGGTATGTATTGTCTGTAGATTCGGGCTTTGTGTTGCAGGAAAAGATGCACAATCCACTGGATTCGGATGGAAAACAGACCAGCTACAGTGGCCGGATACTGCTGGCCATACATGACAGGGATTTCTCCGACATCGAAACCCGGCGGATAGCCAAAAGGTTGCTTCGAACTGTCCTGCAACAGCATCTGGGCAATCGTGAACTGGCCAGCAGGGCACTATTCAGGCATGAAAACCATGGTATTGACGGGTAATACGCCCAAGTGCCGGTCATGTCGCATAGCTGGTTAGTGGTCTGACCGGAATTTCAGCAAATGTCTGGAAAGTGGCTTGGCACTATTGATTCTGAGACCGTCTGCGGCATGGATGCCGCAGCCGAGCCCCCACGGACGGGTTTACGGCGTGTCGAAGAAACAATAGTGCCAAGTCGCTACATCAACGCAATAGTAGAAATTCAAATCAGACTTCTATCCAGCTGTCTCAACTTTCCCCACTCAGTGCTCCACGATAGAATCCCGCTTTTGTCCGGATAGCTCATGCAATTCCCCACCATTGAATCCACAATTGGCAATACACCACTGGTTCGTCTCCAGAGGCTGGTACCTCCAGGGTCCGGCAATACCGTACTGGTAAAGCTGGAAGGCAATAATCCTGCCGGTTCAGTCAAGGACAGGCCTGCACTGAGCATGATCAACAAGGCAGAGGCCAGAGGTGATATCAAGCCGGGAGATACGCTCATAGAGGCGACCAGCGGCAATACCGGCATTGCCCTGGCCATGGCTGCTGCAATCAAGGGTTACAGGATGATCCTGATCATGCCTTCCAATTCCACACAGGAAAGGAAAGATGCCATGACAGCCTACGGTGCAACCCTCATTGAGGTCAGTGAAGCTGAAGGAATGGAGGGGGCTCGAGACCTCGCCCAACTCATGGAAAGGGAAGGCCGGGGCAAGGTACTGGACCAGTTTGCGAATCCTGACAACTACGCTGCACACTTTGATCACACAGGCCCGGAAATCTGGCGTGACACAGCTGGCAGCATTACGCATTTTGTAAGTTCTATGGGCACTACCGGCACCATCATGGGTGTATCCAGATTTCTCAAGGCCAGGAATCCGGATATCCAGATTATCGGCCTGCAACCAAAAGAAGGATCAAGAATTCCTGGCATCAGACGCTGGCCCCAGGCCTATCTGCCAGGAATTTTCGAAAGGGAGCGTGTCGACCGTATCATCGATATTTCCCAGCAGGATGCCGAGGAGACCATGAAAGCCCTGGCCAGGGTGGAAGGCATATGCTGTGGAGTTTCCTCAGGAGGTGCAGTCCATGCAGCCATTGAGCTGTCCAGAACCCTTACCAATGCCGTCATAGTTGCAATCATCTGTGATCGTGGTGATCGTTACCTTTCCACCGGCGTATTCAACAGCACAACGAATTCCTGAAGGAAGCATGTATGGCAGGAACCCGTTCAGGCTCAACCAGACAAAAAGAACCGCTAACCCTTGGGATTGAAAAACTCAGTCATGAGGGCAGGGGGATTTCACGACATGAAGGCAAAGTAGTATTTGTCGAAGGGGCTCTCCCGGGGGAAATGGTGCGCGCCAGAGTCCTTCGCAACAAGGGGGCCTATAGCGACGCAACAGTACTTGAAGTACTGGAGGCCTCCACAAACAGGACAAGTCCTCCCTGCGCTCATTATTCTGCCTGCGGCGGATGCTCTCTGCAGCATCTTGAAAGTACAAGTCAATCGGAGTTCAAGGATGAAATGCTGCATGAAAGACTGGCACATGTTGCGCCCGGAATCTCATATGAGCACTTGCCGGTTCTCAGCGATGCAACTGTAAGTTACAGGCGCAAGGCCCGACTCGGGGCAAGATATGTCTCAGGCAAAGGAAAGGTACTGATAGGATTTCGTGAAAAGCACAGTAATTTCATTACTGATATGGACAGCTGTGCTGTGCTGGTAGAGCAGGTTTCCGGTTTGCTGCCTGCGCTTCGCGGTCTTGCGAGCGGTCTGGATGCCAGGGACAGTATTCCCCAGATAGAGGTTGCCGTGGGTGACAAACATCCTGAAGCTGCCAGTCTGGCGCTGATTATTCGTCACCTGCGTATGCTTTCATCTTCTGATTTGCAACAACTCAGGTCTTTTGAAGAACAGCACGGTCTTGATATCTATCTTCAACCAAAAGGACCGGAAAGTGTGCACAGGTTGAAGGAAGATTCCCGTCCTGAAAGACTGTATTACAGACTTGAAGACTATGGGCTCACACTGGCATTCCATCCACTCGATTTCACCCAGGTCAATGCCGGGATCAATCGCAAAATGATCAAGCAGGCCCTGTCCCTGCTGGATCCTGGGCCACAGGACAGAGTGCTGGACCTTTTTTGCGGGCTTGGCAATTTTACCTTGCCCATTGCAACCAGAGCGGGCTTTGTCACAGGAGTGGAAGGTATTGATGCCATGGTGAAGCGTGGAGAAGAAAATGCGGCAGCAAACAATCTGGTCAATGTGGATTTCCATTGCGCAGATCTTGCGTCAGATTATTCCCGCCATACCTGGCTAAAGGATGGATACAACAAGGTTCTGCTTGATCCGCCACGATCCGGTGCACTGGAAATCATTCCGGCATTGCTCGATATAAGGCCACAAACCATGGTTTATGTTTCTTGTAATCCGGCAACCCTGGCAAGAGATGCAGAACATCTTGTCCGCGATGGATATACCCTGGTGTCTGCCGGTGCAATGGACATGTTTCCCCATACCAGTCATGTAGAAGCAATGGCACTTTTTATTGATGGCAGACTACAGAAGCACAAGTCATGAGCAACACTGCCAAAGATGACTTTGCAGGCCTCCGGCGTCTGCTGCATATCATGGATTGTCTGCGGGACAAGGAACTTGGCTGTCCCTGGGATCTCTGTCAGGATTTTGCTTCCATTGCCCCTCATACAATCGAGGAAGTCTATGAGGTTGTAGAGGCAATTGAGAGCGGTGACAGGGATGCCCTGCCGGATGAACTGGGAGATCTGCTTTTCCAGGTGGTTTTCTATGCAAGGCTGGGCAAGGAAGAAGGTAGCTTTGACTTTGACAGCATCGCGTCACGTATGGCGGCAAAACTGCTCCGTCGTCATCCCCATGTGTTCCCTGACGGTACCCTGGACAGTTTCGGATGTGTTACAGAAACAGATCCGGATCAGGTAGTGGCCAGATGGGAGCAGATCAAGGCCCGGGAACGTTCCGAAAAGCAGGCGCGTGAGCGGAACAAGGGCAATCTTGCAGTCGGAGCCAGTCAACTGGATGACATCCCACAGGCGCTTCCTGCCATGATAAGGGCAGAAAAGCTCCAGAAACGCGCAGCAAGAACCGGATTTGACTGGAACAGAACAGAATCGGTACTGGAGAAGTTAGAAGAGGAACTGGAAGAGCTCAAAACCGCCATCCACAACGATATGGATGGTGAAATCCATGAAGAATTCGGGGATCTGCTTTTCACCATGGTTAACCTTTCCAGGCATATCAGGACAGATTCGGAGACTGCATTGCGGGAATCGGTGCGCAAATTCGAAAAGCGATTTCGCACTATGGAAACACTGATAAAGGAGGCCGGCCTGGACATAATGGATCTGGCGACGGAGCAGATGGATGGATACTGGGAGAGAGCAAAGAAAATCTGCCAGAGTTCATGAACATTCAAGGCAGTGGAACTGCCTTGAGAGGCTAACAGCAACAGTGTAAGGTGCGTCATCAACAGAACGGATGCAATGATCAAATCAATACCATAACAACAACCGGAAAATTTCCCGGACATGGGCGAAATGCCGGGCATTGGAGAAGTCAGATGAGAATCATATTGCTTGGAGCGCCTGGTGCAGGCAAAGGTACGCAGGCGGAGTTCCTGAAGAACACATACGGCATTCCGCAGATTTCCACGGGTGACATGTTGCGTGCGGCAGTCAAAGCCGGTTCACCGCTTGGCAACCAGGTGAAGTCAGTCATGGAAAGTGGAGGGTTGGTTACCGATGAAATCATCATCTCCCTGATCAGGGAGCGCATCACTGCAGACGATTGCAACAAAGGATTCCTGTTCGATGGATTTCCGCGCACCATTCCCCAGGCGCAGGCGTTGGTTGATGCCGGTATCGATATTGATGTGGTGCTGGAAATTGATGTCCCCGATGAAGAAATTGTCAAACGATTGAGCGGCAGGCGTGTTCATCCTGGCTCAGGCAGGATATACCACATTGCAGCAAAACCCCCAGAAAACCCGGGTAAAGACGATGTTACAGGAGAGGATCTCATTCAGAGAGAAGATGACAAGGAGGAAACCATTCGTAAAAGGCTTGAGGTTTATCATCAGCAAACCAGACCTCTTGTGGAGTTCTACAAAGCACTGGCAGCGAAAAATCCGTCACTTCGATTTGTCACAATTTCAGGTTTGGGAAACATTGAAGAGATCAAATCGTCCCTGAAAAAAATGCTGTCCTAGAAGGAAGGATGGGTTCCGGGTCGTTGCAGCATGATAAAAATTGCAAAGCAGTGATGCAGAGTCACTATCAGGTGCATCACATGCAAGTTGCTCTACTACTTGAACATTTTTAAATTTGTGTGATATGGTGCGCGCCAATTGCATCGTAAGTTTGAATTTTGACTTCGATCAATCCTGTAACCTGACATTGAATGCATTGCCAATGGCATCAAGTCATGGGTTGCAAGCCTGAAGAGTTGCATGCCGATGTTGCAGAAAGGCTCAAGGAAAAAGGTTTTGAACGAATCGTTCCAGACTTTTTGAGACAGCTCTCGGTGTTGGTAAGCAAGCAGGGATGTCAAAGAGAAGTAAGAGGGATGCTTACAGTATACGGAATTTGGGTGTGCAGGATTTGAAATTCACCGCAAACGTCCAGAGCAGTGGACGACAGGGTGAGTAGTAGAATTCTTGAAGCAACTGGAAGACCAGTAACTGTGACAAAGACGAGCAACCGCAAGGTTGCAAAAAACAGAGTGAGCCGTGCTTCCCCGAAACCATTGTCTGACAAGGTTTCCGGGAAGAGCAGGACAGGTGTCCCCGCAGGAAAACGCGGTCGTCGGGCGATGCCAGCCGTCAGAAAGGCACGGAGCGAACTTGCCTTGCTGCAGAAACAGGCGGCGCGCCAGGAGAAACTGGTCAACAGGATCAGGCTTGAAATAGCACAAGCATCGGGGAGGACAGCAGTTTCAGCTCTGAAAACTGCCCTCAAGACAGCAACAGCGTTGCTGAACTCATTAAGAATCAGGGAGCACGAAGCCAGAAAGGCACTAGCCAAAGCCATATCAACAGAAGCAGCTCGCTCCCGTTCGGAAGCTGGCGCACGGGCACTGGCGTTATACAGGGAAAGGCTGGCATCAAAAACCGAAGCTGATCTGGAAAAGGCCACTGGCAAGTTCCAGGCAAGTTGGTTGAAAAAGCGTAAAAAAACGAATTCGAAGAAACTGGCAAAAATAATAAGAAAGGAAGCTCGAAGAGCCGCCACTGCCAGGAAGAAAGCGAATGCCAAAGCCAAAGCTGCTGTTTTGAAAGCAGAAGCTTTGTCCAAGGCTAGGGCCAGAAAGGCAGCCGCCAAAGCCAGAGCAAAAGCCAAAAAGCTTGAAGCAATGGTCAAGGCAAAAGCCCGGAAGGCAGTTATAAAAGCAGCAACCAAAGCCAGACTGGCCGCCTCAAAAGCAGCAGTTAAAGTCAGGAAGGCAAAGAAAGCAGCAGTAAAAGCAAACGCTAAAAAAGCCGGAGGAATCATAGTAACTATGAAAAAAGCATCCAAAGCAGCAAAACCCAAAAAAGCAGCCAAGAAGGCCCCTGCCAAGAAAAAGGCAGTAGCCAAGAAAGCAGTAGCTAAAAAGGCACCAGCCAAGAAAAAGGCAGCCAAGAAAGCACCTGCGAAGAAAGTAGCTGCGAAGAAAAAAGCCCCAGCCAAGAAAAAGGCAGCCAAAAAGAAAGCTGCCGCCAAAGCTGGTTCAGTAGCCAAGAAGGTCGCAAAGAAAAAGGTGGCCAAGAAAGTAGCCAAAAAGAAAGTTGCTAAAAAAGCAGCCAAAAAGGCACCTGCCAAGAAAAAAGCTGTAGCCAAAAAAGCACCTGCCAAGAAAAAGGCCGCTGCCAAAAAAGCTCCAGCCAAGAAAAAGGCGAAAGCCAAGAAGTAAGCCTGTCAGCGTTTCAGTAACCACTGGTGGCTGAAGCGAAGTGGCAAAAGCTTGTGTGATTCGGAAGCTTGTTGTTTTACCTTCTGATTCATGTGCATATAATCCCCCGGAGTACTCTCCGGGGGATTTTTTTTTATCCACTGCCAATGCAGACCTGATTGAAACCGGGTAGTAACCACAGTAGCCGGTCCTGCAATCCGCCTCACTAAAGGATCATGGTCCGGAGTTCGGAATCAGCCTGGCAGTATCTGTTCGAAGCTCAAACTATGGCAATCATCCTGGCAATTGAAACTACTACTGAAGCATGTTCCTGTGCGCTTCTTGTAGATGGTGAAGTTTCAGAAAGTTACGAGCTGATGCCGCGACGTCATGCCAGGGAAGTGCTACCGATGATTCGCAGACTGCTTGATGAAGGCGGCTACTCCCTGACAAACATTGATGCAATTGCCTGTTCGCGAGGCCCTGGCTCATTTACCGGTTTGAGAATAAATGCCGGTGTGGTGCAGGGGCTGGCATTTGCAGCAGATTTGCCCGTTATTCCTGTTTCAACCCTTTCAGCGCTCGCACTCCAGATCAGTGATTCAACCGGCTCTGTGCAGGTATTTGCCTGTATGGATGCAAGAATATCTGAAGTGTATTGCGGTTTTTTCAATTGTAGCGGGGGCGTTCCTCGACTACTTGGAGAAGAAGTGCTGGTTGCCCCATCTGCAATCAGGATGCCTGCCGGTAGTTTCAATGGGCAATTCTGTGCGGGCGGTAACGGGCTGGTTTTTGCAAACGAGTTCCCTGAAGCAGTGAGCAGTCAATTGACAATCACCTGTCCCGATATCCTGCCCAGAGCGTCCGCCGTTGCCCGGTTGGCAGAAGTAGAATTTGCAAGGAACAACTTTATGAGTCCGGAAGCCATGGTGCCTGTTTATCTGAGAGACAAGGTTGCTTTCAAGACTAGTGAGCGCTGAGCATGGAATCTGGCTGGCTCAGAGACACCATTCTGGCCCTTGTTCAGGGTTTGACAGAATTTTTGCCGATATCCAGTTCAGCCCATCTTATTCTGCCTTCCGCAATTGGTGGATGGGAGGATCAAGGGCTTGCTTTTGATCTGGCTGTTCATCTCGGTTCACTGCTTGCAGTAGTGTCCTACTTCAGAAAAACACTCTTACAGATAGCGAGTGAGATGATTCCGGGTTCCGCTACCCCTGCACAATTACCCCGAAACGACCTGGGCTGGAAACTGGTAGTGGCAACAATTCCTGTTGTTGTGGCCGGTTTTCTTTTGAAAGATATTGTGGAAACCACGCTGCGTGATGCCCGTGTCATCGTTACGACAACGATCGGCTTTGCATTGTTGTTGTGGTGGGCAGACCGCACCGACAGTCCTCTGGACGACGAAATACCTATTTCATGGAAAGCAGCCCTGCTTATCGGGCTTGCCCAGGTGCTTGCATTGGTGCCTGGTACATCAAGATCGGGTGTAACCATGACAGCGGCTTTACTTTGTGGGCAGGGGAGAGTAGCAGCATCAAGATTTTCATTCCTGCTTTCCATCCCCGTCATAGCAGGGGCCGCGCTGCTCATGATTGTTGATCTGTTGTCGATTGAGCAAGTGAACTGGTCCGGTTTGGCTTACGGCTTGCTGGTCTCGGCAGCAGCGGCCTATACCTGTATCCACTTTTTCCTCAAGCTGATCAATTCCGTCGGATTCCTGCCTTTCGTCATTTACCGCCTGGCCCTGGGCGTGCTGCTTGTATTCCTGATTGACTGGTAGTGGTCTGGACAGCGCTGGTCCCGGTTACCCAGGCTGTTGTTTGGTTCCGGATCAGGTCATGTTTCTGGGACTCATCGGTAATTGAGCTCCAGCTTGATGCCGTTGGGGTCGGTGATGAATAACTGAACCAGATTTGCAACCACAACATCATTGCGGTGATAAGGGATATTCATTGTTTCCAGATGCGTGATCATGGTCTGGGCATCTGTGCCGTTGAATGCTATGTGATCAAGCGCAGCTGTGCTGTTGCCACGGGTTGTGACAGGTATGCCCAGTTTGTTTGAGTGTGCGGTATAGGTTTGCCATTCTGCAATATGGATAACCGGAGTGTCATCCAGATACAGCCAGTAACCGGGAAAGCCCAGGTCTGCCCTGTATCCTTCTTGCAGTCCGATGACATCACGATAAAAATCGCGTGTGGCGTCAATGTCATCCGTCATTACAAGGTAGTGTTCGAGTTTTTCCAGTGGCATGGAGGCTCCTGTAAGGGAAGTATTGTTGGCAATTGTATGCAATAGTATGCAGCAACCGGATAATCAGGTTTTGCAGACATTCTGACCAGACAATAAACGAATCAAGGCTTTGATGGCAGTGGGCAAAAAAGTTCTGTGTATCTGGGGGCAGGGAGGTGGCTTTGGTCATGCTGCACGACTGTTCTCGATAGCCAGGGCGTTGAGCAAAGGAGATTATGTTCTGCATCTTGCGCTCAAGGACACATCAGCTGCCCGACCTTTTCTGGGTGGTTTCAGGGGTACTATATCGGAATGCCCTGTATATCGACCTATAATGGCCCTGAGCAGGCAGCAGGCAAGTCTTGCGGACACAATGCTGCTGAGCGGGTTTGGCGATCCTGGCACATTACAAGCGCTTACAAGGGCATGGCAGGCCTTGTACAAAGAAACGCCACCGGATGTCATTATTGTTGATTATGCTCCGGCTGCACTGTTGGCCGCAGTTAACCTTGACTGCCCACGTTTCATAACCGGCAACGGATTTGTCACTCCGGCACCGGGCTACCCATTGGCCGACTGGCGGCCAGACAGGCCTTCAGACAAAATCGTGCAACAGACCGAAACGCTGGTACTGGCCAATATCAGCAGGGTACTGCCTCATGATGCGAGACCTCCAGCGAGACTTTCAGACCTTTTTGAAAGCAACGGGTGTCTTTTGACAAGCTATCCTGTACTGGATAGCTACAATGGTCTGCGTCACAATGCCCGATATTTTGCGGCTAATCTTGTTGAGCCGTCGGGCGAAGCGTTGCAGCGTGAATATGAAATAGTCTGTTACCTGAAGCCCCGTTTCAGGGGGCTTGCCTCACTTGCGGAAGGACTCAGGAAATCAGGGAGGTCTGCGTTGATGATGGTGCCCGGCCTTGATGATGGAGTGGCAGCCGGGCTTCGGGGTGCTTCATTGGACGTAATGACCGGTTTTTCTGATCTTGAAAGCCTGCTTCGCAATGCCAGTCTCTTCATAGGTCATGGCAATCTGAATTCGCTCAATCAGTGTCTGAGAATGGCAATTCCGATGTTGTTGCTGCCTTTGCAGATGGAAAATCTCAATCTGCCAATCCTGCTCAGACAGGCAGGATTTGCTGTCACAGGAACAGGACAGGAATCTGTGACAGATTGGGCTCAATTGATCGCAACTACAATAAGTGACAGTTCAATGCGTGAAAAACTGGAACTCCACGCTGCAGCTCATCATATAACGGGTACTGCGGCAGTCGGCAGTCGATTCAGGGAATTGCTGGATGCTATGCGTTGAAAATGTGAGTGTGCAGGCAATTACCACAGCAGGAAGAAGGCGCCTGCCGCAGGTAAAGACCTGACGGCAGGCGGAAGAGGGGTCAGTCGCTAAGGGCGAGTCCTGGATCTGACACTTTCTGGTTGTGCAGGAATGTTTCGCTTTTAACAACGGCAGAGATCAGTGACTGGAAACGGTAATCGTCGTCCCTTGCATCACTCTGTACTTTTCTTACCAGCGGCATATCCTGATATTCCATACCTCTGCCAAGAGCATAGGTCAACATGCGTTGGGTAACGTTTCTGGCCAGACTTTCCTTGTAGTTGACAAGGAATTTCTGCAGGTCGGCAGCACCATCCACAATCATACCGTCGTAAAGTTCCACTCTGGTTTCCAGCGGTTTGCCATTTTCGGATTCACGATAACGGCCAATGGCATCAAATGACTCAAGTGCAAATCCGATTGGATCCATGATCCCATGACAGCCGGCACATACCGGATTTGTCCGATGGTTTTCCATCCACTCGCGCAGTGAGGGAACATCGGCATTACCGGCACTGCCAGCCTGGGCAGGCTGTACGATAGGGACATTGGGTGGTGGAGGCGGTGGTTCTACGCCAAGCACTGTTGCCAGCACCCAGAAGCCGCGCTTCACTGGTGAAGTACGACCGGGCTGTGAGGGCACTGTCATGGAGCTGGCTTTGCCCAAAATGCCGGCACGAACGACCAGATCACCTTCCAGTTCCACCCGACGGAAACGTTCGCCCTTGATACCCGGAATGCCGTAATGCATCGCCAGGCGCTCGTTCACAAAAGTGAAGTCAGCCGTAAGTATTTCAGTTACAGGGCGGTTCTCACGCACCAGTGCATCAAAAACCAGCTCTGTTTCACGGCGCAGGGAGTCCCTCAGCAGATCATCAAAGTCCGGGAACTGGTCAATCACAGGAGCATGGGATTCCAGGTTTCGAAGAGCCAGCCACTGACCGGCAAAATTGCTGGTAAAGGCTGCAGAGCGTGGATCTTCCAGCATGCGCTGAACCTGACGGTCAATTTCGCGGTCATTGCTCAGGCGACCTGCCTTGGCCACATCAAGCAACTGCTGGTCAGGAATGCTGCTCCACAGGAAAAAAGAGAGTCGCGCAGCCAGATCAAGATCGCTGACAGGATAGGTTTCGCCTGCAGCTATATTTTCGGGTTCCTGTTCAATGCGGAAGATGAATTTGGGGTCTGCAAGTACCCGCTGTATCATCAGTGCGATCCCTTCATCGAAGTTGCCGTTTACATCACGACCCTGCTCATAGAATCCCATCAGCTTGTCTACATCGCTGTCATCGCTGTAGCCACGGAAAGCAAGCCCAGAAAAATTGGTGATTATTTCGCGTGCACAGGCGGTTTCATCTGTAACCCGGGCGGGATAACAGCTGAACAGTTTCTGTCTGCTGGGCGTTTCGGATACACCGGTAACATTGTAGGGGCCGTCAACACGGACACTGCCGACATGCGGGAACCAGGTAAATCCTGGCAGTCCGCCTGTTTCAATGGTGCTGCGCTCGAAATCGTTGTTCATGTCGAGGCCGGGCGCGTAGTTGGTAGTCTGGAAAGTGATACCTATGGTGTGCTCACCAGCCGTAATCGGAAGCGTTACATCAAGAGTCGGCAGTGCTTCACCGATCTCGGCGTCATCATTTGGATCGCGCTCGCGGAAGTTGCGATTGAGGCCAAGCTCGGTATCCCAGTCAAATACATGCATCAGCTCGCCATCGACCAGAACTTCAAGTTTTTCACCGCGAATGTCGCCAAAGGGACGATCGCTGCCCATGTTTCCAAGAGTGATGGCAAAGGTCTTGAAGGTGTATTCGCCATCTACAGGTAAATTATGGGTGAACTTGATGCCACCTCTGGTTCCGAAAGGTAATCCTTCTATCCGGAAGTTCTGGTTGGCATCTTCCGGAACCCGATAGAGTTTCTGTGTTGCACCAGAGGAAATGCCTACTGCCATTTCACTGATTTTCACCGCTGCAGAGAGATAGGCTTCAAGCAGAGCAGGTGACAGGGTGAGGGCACCGGCCTGGTTGTCAAAACCGTTGCTTGAGTCATCTGACGGCAGAAAGTCGGCAGCATTGATATTGAGTGCAAGCAGGTCACGCACTGCATTCTGGTATTCTGTCCGGTTAAGTCTGTGCAAACCGGGCCGGCCGGGCTCAATGATCGCATTGGCATCAATACCGTTTTCAAGGGCAGCTGCCAGTGCCTGCATGGATTCCAGATCAGGACGTGGTTCTCCCACGGGAGGCATCATGCCTGCCCGAAGACGCTTGATTACCTTTTCAGCAACATCAGGAATGGTGTGAATGTTGCCGGAATCGTAACCCTCAAGGTCAATACCCCCGGAATAATCTTCGAAGTTGTGACACTTGGTGCAGTATTCATCAAGCATACCGTCCACTTCACCCGAAGCGGCGCCAGCCTGGACAGTCATCAGTGCTGCCGCCATGCCGGTGAGAATGACCGGCATCCTCAAAAGGGCAGTCTTGTCTCTGAGCATTTGTAATCCCCCGGTTATAAATAGAACCGGCGAGTAGTGTGACGTGATCAACTGCTGTTGAAATTGACATACCACAAGCCTCTCGCGTTGAAGCTGTGGTTGCACAAAAGATTCATATTCTGTCCAGTCAGGACAGGGATTCAGGGGCAGGGGAGCTTTCCGGCAGACTGGGATCCGGAACAGTCTTCTGTGTAAGCAAGCCAGGGACTGATTTCAGGAAAATCAGTAGAAAGGGCTGTCGCATTGCTCTGGTTGCGATCGCGACACGCCGTAAACCCGTCCTTGGGGGCTCGACTGCAGCATCAATGCTGCAGACGGTCGCTATTGCAACCAGCGCAATGCGACAGCCCGTCTTTAATATTCAGGGGTTCAGAGTTGTCTGGTCCAGCAAAGCCTCCATTTCATCCATGATGGCATTCATCCGTGTGATTACAGACTGGTAGGGGGCCGGGGTTGCCAGATCGACACCGGCATTGCGAAGCAGCACATAGGGATAGTCAGATCCGCCAGCCCTCAGCAGATTCTTGTAATTTTCTACCCCTGCCTCACCCTCGTTGACAATTTTGCTGTACAGGGCGGTACCTGCTGTAAGTGAGGTCGCATACTGGAAAACATACATGTTGTAGTAGAAATGCGGCACAAACATCCATTCATTCGCATAAAGCTCGTCAATGAGCACTACGTTCTCATCGTGGCCGTGGTAGCGCTTCAGTATTTCCAGATACATGGCCGAAATGCGGTCACCACTGAGCGCTTCTCCTCTTTCCACTGCTTCGTAAAGTGCCAGCTCGAATTCGGCAAACATGGTTTGTCTGAAAAATGTGCCGCGGAGATTCTCCAGACCGTAGCCAAGATAGAAAAGTCTTTCTTCCACAGATCCGGCATGCTCTGTCATGTATTGCTGCAGAATCAGTTCCAGTGATGTGGACGGTATTTCAGCGATGAAAGTGGCATAGTCGGCAGTTTCGAAAGGCTGGGCCTGTTTTGCATACAGGGTATGCATGGCATGGCCCCATTCATGGGCAAAGGTGGAAAGAGAATCAAAATCATCATTGTGATTCAGCAAGAGATACGGATGAACATCATAAGCTGAGCCATTCATGTAGGCACCGCTGCGTTTGCCCTGTTGTGGATAGACATGCATCCAGCCATCCTCAATGGCATCACGCTGCATTGCCACCCAGTCTTCACCGAGAACGCCCATTGCATCCAGCGTGATATCCCGGCTGGTGGGCAGGTCAAAAGTCTTATCAAGAGACACCAGGGGAGGGTAGATATCGTAGTACTGCATCTGCTCAACGCCAAGCATGCGGGCACGGAGCCGGAAATAACGGTGCAGGGTAGGCAGGGCATTGTTAACTTCCGCAACCAGTGTGTGGTAAACGGCAGAAGGCAGGTTGTCGGAAAACAGTTCACGGTCGAGCACACTTTCAAAACCACGTGCCTTTGCCAGTGCCACCTGGGTCTGGATGTGACTGGTCAGTACCATGCCCACACTGTTGCGGTATTCCTGCCACTTGCTCCAGTAGGCATCGAATACTTCCTTGCGGATAGCACGGTCTGCATGGGAGCGTAAACGGCCATATCCCTGGGAATCGATTCGGGCTTCTTCTCCTTCGATTTCCAGAACGGGAAAGGGAATGTCGGAATTGGCAATGACACTGTAGATGTTTGATGGGGCATCAATGGTTTGCGAAAAATAGGAGAGTGCCAGTTCGGTTTCCTCACTGAGAGTGTAGGCAGCCTGTCGTAGAATGTTTTCCAGTTCGTGACGGAAAGGTGCCAGCTCTGGTGTATCGTCCATGAACTGCCTTATGCGGGTTTCGCCTACGGCCACAATTTCGGGGTCCATCCATGAGACTGCCTGGCCGAAACTGGAGAACATTGCTTCTGTAAGCTGGTTGCGCTCCTGTGCATCGGTAACCCGCAGGTCTTCATCAGCCTGCAGGCTTGAATATACATAGACACGCAGGGCAGCTCTGTAGGTGTCGGATACAAAGCGCAGGGCGGCGTATAGATCACTGCCACTGTTGCCAAGACTTCCCTTGAAGGTCCCGATCCTGTCGAATTCAACAAGCAGACGTTCCCGCTCTGCATTCCAGGCTTCCCGGGAAGGGAACAGATGACTCAGGTTCCATTCGGCTGGCGGGCTGCCAGCGTCCTGAGCCAAACTGTTTAAGCTGAGGACGGAAAAAACCATGATGCTTATGATTCTGGTAAGACGCTGCATTGGAAACTCCAGACAATTGCTGTTGCCAGTCCTCGGGCTATTACGGAAAACTTAAAGTGCTATCAGAGCAACGGGAATATGCTGCAGGATTCGGGCCAGGGGTGCAAGAATCGGTTTTACGAATTGGTACCGGAGGCCGGACTTGAACCGGCACGCCATCGCTGGCAACGGATTTTGAATCCGTCGTGTCTACCATTTCACCACTCCGGCACAGTTGGGGTCGTGAAGAGGCGCGGATTATAGCAACCCGCTGCACTACTGCCTATGCCCGGTTTGCCTTTTCGGGTAGGCTTGCACGCCCGTTGTATTGACAAGCTAATAATGAAACTTTCCGACTTTCATTACGAACTCCCAGAAGCACTGATTGCAGAGTTCCCGGCGCCCCGCAGGACCTCAAGCAGGCTGCTTTGCATGGATCGTTCCACTGGTTCAATGGTCCACAGGCAGTTTGCAGATTTTCCGGACCTTGTTCACCCTGATGATTTGCTGGTATTCAATGATACCCGCGTCATTCCCGCCAGGCTCTTCGGGTACAAGCAAACAGGTGGCAAGGTTGAAGTACTGCTTGAGCGTGTAATGGAAGAAAATAGGGTTCTTGCCCAGATAAAGGGTGGCAAGTCGCTGAAAACAGGGGCAATGTTGTCATTTCCGTACGGGGAGAAGGCCCAGGAATATGCTGAAATCCTGGGCCGTCAGGGAGAATTTTTCATACTGCAGTTTGCACCTGCTCTGGCACTGATGGAATTTCTGGAAAGCAGCGGACATATTCCCTTGCCCCCATATATTAAAAGAAGTGATGAAAGAAACGACCATGAGCGCTACCAGACTGTGTATGCCCGGAACAAAGGAGCAGTGGCAGCCCCTACTGCGGGGCTGCATTTTGACCAGGCTTTGCTGGAATCCTTGGCGGCAAAAGGAGTCAGAATGGCACATGTCACACTCCATGTCGGTGCAGGGACCTTCCAGCCGGTCCGGGTCCAGTCGATTGAGGAACACACAATGCATGCCGAGTATCTGGAAGTTCCGGCTTCAGTCTGCGAAGCAGTGCAGGCCTGCAGGCAGCGAGGGGGCAGGGTGATTGCAGTTGGTACCACTACAGTACGGAGTCTGGAAACAGCTGCTGCCAGTGGCACGCTGAAGCCCTACAAGGGGGATACCCGAATTTTCATATACCCCGGTTATCACTTTCGTTGCGTGGATGCCTTGCTGACAAATTTCCATTTGCCGGAGTCAACACTTCTGATGCTGGTCAGTGCATTCAGTACACGGGAACATGTACTCAATGCCTATCAAGAGGCAGTAAGGGAAAAATACCGGTTTTTCAGTTATGGCGACGCCATGTTCATTGCCTGATTCAGTTCAGGGCAGATACCGGATCTGGATGCCTACAGTATCCTGATCTATCAGCAGGTCTGAAATCACCACCACCTTGTCACCAGGAACAAAGCCTGCCTTGTCTTTCAGCTCACGGAAAGCCCTGGCCAGCGTTTCCTCCGGTTCCTTGCTGAATTCGATCTTGAAAGGATAAACGTACCGGTTCAGCGTCATGATACGGCGTGTTACACCGATGTTGGTGAATGCAAAAATGGGAGATCTGTGTGGATGGCAGTTGGTTACAAAGTTGGCCATGATGCCATGCCTGGTAACAACCACTATTCCCCGGGCTTCCAGTGAGTCTGCCAGTTCTACAGCGGTAGCAGCCAGATGTTCCTTGTCTGAGTTTTTGCGTAGCTTGCGGGTAAAGTCCAGGCCCGGTTTGCGTTCGGTTGCCCGGGCGATTGAGTCAAGATAACGGATGCAGCGCAGGGGATGTTTGCCTACTGTTGTTTCGCCTGACAGCATGATGGCATCCGCTTCCTCATAGACGGCATTGGCAACATCTGTGACTTCTGCCCGGGTAGGTATCGGATTTTCAATCATTGATTCCAGCAAGTGGGTTGCCACGATGACCCGTTTTCCATACTCCGCGCACATTTGTACGATGCGTCGCTGGGTGTTGGGCAGTTCTGCCAGATCAATTTCAACTCCCAGATCTCCTCTTGCCACCATGATGCCGTCACAGACCTGGACAATCTGTTCAAGATTATTGACTCCCTGCTGGTCCTCGATCTTGGCAATGATCTTGATGGTATTGGCTTTCTCGGGTTTATGCTCTTCGATAAAACTGCGCAACTGCAGCACATCATCGGCTTCCCTCACAAAGGAGAGTGCAATGTAGTCAAGCTCATGTTCCAGCCCGAACAGGATGTCTTCCCGATCATTCTGGGTGATAGCGGGCAGATTTACACGGATACCAGGCAGGTTTACATGCTTCTTGCTGCCCAGCTTGCCACCATCGAGCACCATGCAGCGCATCAGGTTATGGTGTTTTTCCAGCACCTGCAGATTGATGAGCCCATTGTCCACCGTGATCTTGTCACCCACATTTACCGTGTCGATGAGTTCGTCATAGTTGATCCGTATTGAAGACTCTTCCACACTCATGCCATCGCGTACCGTAATGGTGATTTCATCTCCGGCTTTCAGGTCCAGATCACTTTCCCGCACACCTGTCCTTATTTCAGGGCCTTGGGTGTCCAACAGTATGCCTACGGGGAAAGCGCTATGTTTGTTGAGTTCCACTATGTGACCGATCATACGCTCTGCCCATTTGTGAGTGGCGTGCGACATGTTGAGCCGGATGATGTCCATGCCGGTTTCATGCATTTTGGCAAGCATTTCATAGGAACTGGTGGCTGGACCTATCGTACAGATGATCTTGGTTTTGCGCATGGCGGGGTGTCCTGGACTGCGATTTACGGGACTATAGAGATTTAGGCACGCTGAGTAGCCTTGAATCCGGTTAACTGCATGGATTTGGCGACAGCATAGCAAATTCGCCGTATACGGTCAGCCATGCGTTTTTCTTTGCTATAATCGCGCGCTCGCTGTGCAGGGCCCTTGGCCCTGATCCAGACAACCGGATTTTTATTCAACACACCACGCTACAAGGGATCCATTCATGAAAGCACCTGTAAGGGTTACAGTGACCGGAGCTGCCGGCCAGATCAGTTATTCACTATTGTTCCGGATTGCAGCCGGCGAAATGCTCGGCAAGGATCAGCCGGTTATCCTGCAACTGCTCGAAATTACTCCAGCACTGGAAGCGCTCAAGGGCGTTGCCATGGAACTTGAAGACTGTGCATTCCCGCTGGTTGCCGGCATAGTACAGAGCGACGATCCTGCCGTGGCATTCAAGGATGCTGATTACTGTCTGCTGGTAGGTGCCCGACCCCGTGGTCCGGGAATGGAGCGCAAGGATCTTCTCGAAGCCAATGCCAGAATATTCTCAGTGCAAGGCAAGGCTATCAATGACCATGCCAGCCGGAATGTGAAAGTAATCGTTGTTGGCAATCCTGCCAATACCAATGCGCTGATTGCCTATCGCAACGCGCCTGATCTGAAGGCGGGCCAGTTTACTGCCATGACCCGACTTGACCATAACCGGGCTCTGGCGCAGCTGGCCGGCAAGACAGGTACCCATACCACTGCAATAGAAAGCATGATTATCTGGGGAAACCACAGCTCTACCCAGTATCCTGACATCCATCACTGCAAGGTGGCAGGCAAAGATGCCACTTCACTGGTCGATCAGGCATGGGTTACTGGTGAATTCATTCCTACGGTCCAGCAGCGTGGAGCTGCAATCATAAAGGCGCGTGGACTTTCCAGTGCCGCTTCTGCAGCCAATGCAGCCATTGAACACATGCGTGACTGGGCACTGGGCACCAATGGCAAAATTGTCAGCATGGCAATTCCCAGTGATGGCAGCTATGGCATCGCACAAGGGCTTGTCTATTCGTTCCCGGTAACCTGTTCGAATGGCGAATACACCATCGTGCAGAATCTGCCGATCAATGATTTCAGTCTGGACCTGATGAAAAAGACAGAAAAAGAGCTGAGTGAAGAGCGTGATGCAGTCAACCACCTGCTGCCCTGAACTCCTGCTGTTACTCCCGGGGGCGGATCTTGATCCGCCCCTTCTTTTTTACAGCTGACAAAGCACCATGGATTTTGAAGTACTGACAACAGATGGTCCTGCACGTCGCGGACGCATGAAATTCAACCGGGGAGTCGTGGACACACCAGCCTTCATGCCGGTTGGCACTTATGGCACGGTAAAAGGCATGTTGCCTTCCCAGGTGGAGGACACCGGTGCGCAAATTCTGCTGGGCAATACTTTCCATCTTATGTTGAGGCCAGGCACGGAGGTAATCCGCAGGCATGGTGATCTCCATGACTTCATGGCCTGGAAAAGACCCATTCTGACAGACTCTGGTGGTTTTCAGGTTTTCAGCCTGGGAGAAATGCGCAAGATTACTGAAGCAGGGGTCGAATTCAGATCTCCGGTCGATGGCGACAAGGTATTCCTGAGTCCTGAAATATCCATGCAGGTACAGCGGGAACTGGGATCTGACATCGTGATGGTCTTTGATGAATGTACGCCATATCCGGCAACGCTTGATCAGGCAAGGTCGTCCATGGAACTGTCAATGCGCTGGGCCAGACGATGCAAAGAGGCACATGGAGACAATCCCGGCGCCTTGTTCGGGATAGTCCAGGGCGGGATGTTTGTGGACCTGAGAAAGCAGTCGCTGGCAGAGCTGCAGGCAATCGGTTTCGACGGCTATGCCCTTGGTGGACTTTCGGTTGGCGAACCCAAGGTAGAGATGTTGCATATACTGGATGCAATGGCCGGTGAGCTTCCGGCAGACAAACCACGGTATGTCATGGGTGTCGGAACCCCGGCTGATCTGGTGGATGCAGTGAGCAGGGGGATAGACATGTTTGATTGTGTCATGCCCACCCGCAATGCCCGAAATGGCTATTTATTTACTTCCAGGGGCCTTCTGAAACTGCGCAACAGCCGCTTTCGGGAAGATTTGCGCCCGATTGATGAAAATTGCAGCTGTTATACTTGTAAAAACTTTTCCCGGTCCTATTTACAACATCTGGACAGATGCAGGGAAATGCTGGGTGCACAACTGAATACCCTGCATAACCTGCATTACTATCAGGACCTGATGGCTCAATTGCGCCTTGCTATCGAAGAGGGTAAATTGGCCGACTTTGTTTCAGCCTTCCATCAGCAGCAGAGATTGCTGGAACAGGAAGAGCAGGACTGAATGCAGGCCGGGACGCGGTTCCCCATAAACAGACATCCAGACAACAATCCGGACAATAAAGGTAATTCATGGACTTTTTCATCAGCTCGGCCTATGGCCAGGCAGCAGAAGGCGCAGCGGCGCAACCGTCACCCATTTTCAATCTGATCTTCCTGGGTGGTTTTGTATTGATTTTCTATTTCCTGATCTGGCGTCCCCAGTCCAAACGGGCCAAGGAGCACAAAAGCCTTATCGAAAGCCTGAACAAGGGTGACGAAGTGATGACCACCGGGGGCATGCTGGGAAAGGTCAACCGGATCGATGAACACTATGTAGCCCTTCAGGTAGCAGATAATGTCGAGCTGAAAATGCAGAAGTCTTCAGTAGCGGCAGTATTGCCCAAAGGCACCATCAAGGCCATCTGAGCCATGCGCTTATTTGCAGCCAGCAGGAAAAAGAAATGAACAAGTATCCGCTCTGGAAAAACCTGATGCTGGTATTGATTGTGGTGCTGTCATTCATCTATGCAGCCCCCAATTTCTACCCCGCTGATCCTGCAATCCAGATTTCCCATGACAGTGGTGTGGTTGATCAGGCTGCACTGGACGATGCTACAGAGGCACTTGATGCAGACGGAATAGCCTGGTTCGGGGCCATAGTTGATAACGGTGTAGGGCTGATCCGTTTGCGCGACCAAAACGACCAGAGTCGTGCACAACAGATCATCAACCTCAATTTGCCATCTGATTTTGTTGTAGCCCTGAATCTTGCTCCTAATACACCATCATGGCTTGAAGCATTGAAAGCAACACCAATGTCCTATGGACTGGACCTTCAGGGTGGCGTGCATTTCCTCATGGAAGTCGATCTGGATGAGGCAGTTGGCAAGCAGCTCAACGATTCTGCCGCAGCCATGCGAACCCTGTTACGGGAAGAGCGCATCCGTTATCGGCCACCCTTGAACGTGGATGAGCAAAACCGTATTGCCATCCGTTTTACGGATGCTGAAACACGCAGTGTGGGGCTGGCTTCAATTCGTGAGGAGTTTCCGGATCTGGTGTTTCGTACCCAGGAACTTGCAGACGATTTCCTGCTTTATTTTTCGATGCCTGAAACCAGTGTTCTGGAACTGCAGGACTATGCCATTCAACAGAATCTGACCACACTTCGTTCAAGAATGAATGAGCTGGGGGTCAAGGAACCGAATATCCTGCAGAATGGTATCAACCGTATAACCATTGAATTGCCTGGTGTACAGGATACAACCCGAGCCAAGGATATGATCAGTGCGGTGGCAACATTGCAGTTTCATCTGGTTGCCGACCCCGGTGCAGCACCGGGAACAACCCTGGAATACGAATATCAGGGTGTGCCGTATCGTATTGACGAAGAAATCATTGTGGGAGGTGAGAACGTTACCGGTGCCCAGACATCAATTGATACCCAGACGACACTCCCTCAGGTGAATATCACGCTGGATGCTGTCGGTGCCCAGCGTATCAATGAAGTAACTCGCAGAAATGTCGGCAAAAGCATGGCCATTCTGCTCAGTGAAAGCAAAACCCGCAGCGTAACTGAAGTGGGGCCTGATGGTGAGCTGACCACCACTTCTGTTCCTTTTGTGGATGAGCGCCTGATCAGTGTCGCAACCATCCAGACAGCATTGGGCAGACAGTTCCGCATAACAGGTCTGGAAGGCAATGAAGCGAACGATCTGGCACTGCTGATTCGTTCCGGTGCACTGGCCGCACCGATGTATCCTGTAGAAGAAGGGACAGTTGGTCCCAGCCTGGGACAGGAAAACATCAACAACGGTATCCAGTCTGTCATGATTGGTCTGGCTGCTCTGGTAGTTTTCATGCTTGCCTATTACCGTGTGTGTGGCATTGCCGCCATTGTGGCACTGTTCTGCAATCTCCTGATCCTGATGGCGATCATGTCAATAGTCGGCTGGACGCTGACCATGCCGGGAATTGCGGGTATCGTACTGACCCTTGGTATGGCAGTGGATGCCAACGTGCTTATTTTTGCGCGCATACGCGAAGAGATCGAGAATGGCATGAGCATACCGCGCGCCATCAACGCCGGATACGAGCGCGCATTTGTTACTATCGTGGATGCCAACGTAACGACCCTTATAGTTGCCATCATCCTGTTTTCAATCGGGACCGGGCCGGTCAAGGGTTTTGCGATTACCCTGAGTCTCGGCATTCTGACATCGATGTTTACTTCCATCATGATTTCGCGTGCCATCGTCAATCTGTTCTATGGTGGTAATCAGGTCAAATCCATTTCCATAGGCAGCGCAATCCGGATTCCCGGCACTGTAGCCGACGCATAACAGGACAAAGCAGTATCATGAGCAACATAAAGCCGATTCCTTTCATGCGTTACCGTCATCATGCGGCGGTGATTTCTGCATTTTTTGTGTTGCTATCCATTGGTTCACTGATGTTCAAGGGGCTGGAGCTGGGACTGGATTTCACCGGCGGTACACAGATTGAAGTCAGCTTTGATGTTCCTCCTGATCTGGAATTTATTCGTAATTCCCTGACAAATTCAGGCTATCCCAATCATGAAGTGGTCAACTACGGCACAGACACGGACGTCATGATACGTATCCAGGACGTTGGAGAGTTGGCTGCAGGTGAAGATGCCAATGTTGCCAGCGGGGAAGCTGCCAATGAAGTGGTGGCCATGCTGCAGAATGAAATCGGTGGTGTTGAGTTGCTGGGTAGTGGATATGTAAGCTCAAAGGTTGGTGATGAGCTCAAAGAGCAGGGTGGTTTGGGAATGCTGGTTGCACTTGGCATGATCATGATCTACATCGCGCTGCGTTTCCAGTTCAAGTTTTCGGTTGGCGCAGTGGTTTCCCTGACGCATGACGCGATTATCACACTTGGATTTTTCTCACTGACTGGCATGAATTTTGATCTTACTGTGCTTGCCGCTGTCCTTGCGGTTATTGGCTACTCCCTCAATGACACGATTGTGGTGGCAGACCGTATCCGGGAAAATTTCCGCATCCTGCGCGGCAAGGAACCGGCTGAAGTCATCGATATAGCCATTACCCAAACACTGGCCAGGTCGATGATTACTTCATTTACAACAATGATTGTGCTGGTTGCGCTGTATATTTTTGGTGGTGCGGTAGTCAGTGGATTTTCGGTAGCGCTCATGGTGGGAATCTTCTTCGGTACCACTTCGTCGATCTATGTGGCTGCCTCTATCCTCATGTTCATGCACATAAGTAAAGAAGATCTCATGCCCCCTAAAAGGGACGAGGAGCTGGATGCGATTCCCTGAGGCTGGTTATTAAGGCTTCAGTTTTCTTGCCCAAATTATCGGGTGCATGATTCAGCGGCCTGGCATGTTTTCGCGATAAGGTTATACCATCAGGCACCCTCATCATCTTCAGTGGCTCCAGGCCTGCCAGGGTGAGCTCAGCTCACTCTTTCCCCCTCTTCGCCTGACTCATCCTGCTTCGGTCTGATAGACAAGATCAAGGTGGGCGCCTGG
>JAURLQ010000095.1 GCA_030831125.1 Gammaproteobacteria bacterium | reverse complement strand
TCTGATTTCGGCACCCTCCGGCGCTGGCAAGACCTCTCTGGTCAATGCCCTGCTGGAGAAACCCGGTGCAGCCCAGGGCGCTACCGGACTGTGCGTCTCCGTTTCCCATACCACCCGGGCCATGCGCCCCGGTGAACAGAACGGCGTCAACTACCACTTTATCGACAAGCCGGCCTTCGAGCAGATGGTGGACAGAGGAGATTTTCTCGAACATGCCGAAGTTTTCGGGCATTACTATGGCACCTCCAAAAGCTGGGTAACGGAAAAGCTGGCAGACGGCTGGGATGTGATCCTCGAAATCGACTGGCAGGGTGCCGACCAGATCAAGGCCCTCATGCCTGATGCAATCAGTATTTTCATACTGCCTCCATCCCGTGATGCCCTCGAGCAGAGGCTTACTGACCGTGGTCAGGACAAGCCCGAGGTTATTGCAGGCCGCATGGCCAAGGCTGTAAGTGAAATGTCCCATTACCACCAGGCCGATTATCTGGTCATCAACGACCATTTCGAGGTGGCGCTGGACGATCTGGTAGCTGTTTTCAGAGCTTCCAGGCTCAGAAAAAGCGTCCAGGAAGCCCGAAATCAGGACTTGCTCGCCTCATTGCTGTCCTGAAGCGGGATTTGTGGCTATAATCGCCGCCCCTTGTAATTCATCCGTTAAAGAAGCATAGAATTATGGCCCGTATCACAGTTGAAGATTGCCTGGAAAACGTCCCGAACCGTTTCGATCTGGTCATGGTGGCCAGCCGACGTGCACGTCAGTTGCAGACCGGCGGCAAGGATCCCCTGGTTGCCGAGGACAATGACAAGCCTACCGTAATGGCCCTGCGTGAAGTGGCAGCCGGTCTGGTGGACATGAGCATTCTTGACGAAGTGGAAGCGCATCAGGAATCCGCCAATGAATTGAGCGATCTGGTGGCAGCAGAAGCACTGCGCAAGGCGCAGGAAGACATTTCCATTGAGGAAGCGATGGACGCGGAATTGATTGATACTTCCGAGAATGCCGAAGTTGACGGCGAAGTCCAGGAAGATGTTCAGGAAGCAGATCTGGGCGAAGTTGAAGACGAAGACTGATTCCAGCTGCAACACAGATCGAAAAGGGCGCCATTGGCGCCCTTTTTGTTTCAGTCACCGGAGTTTGGAATAACGGGCGCACTCTGGCTCATTTCGAATTCAACGCATCCGGATGCATCCAATGGGCGCGCAAGCACGCCCCTACCGCAAAGATTAACCAGCATCGAACAGACAGGAATATCGATCTGTGAGCGTAGGGTTCGGCTTGCTCCTGGTTCTTGCGATCTGCTGCGAAGGCGCTCAAACTGTAGCCAGTTTTCAATTCCTTGTAGCTGAATGCAAAAAACCACACCACAACAGACCATAGAATCACTTGCGGTTGATCTGGGTACCTATCTCGAACCTGCCCAGGTGAACCTGGTCAGAAGAGCCTACTACTATGCCGAACAGGCGCATGACGGACAGAAACGTCGTGATGGTCGCCATTACATTACCCACCCACTTGCCGTTGCCAGCATCCTGCAGGAAATGCACATGGACCATCAGAGCCTGATGGCCGCCATGCTGCATGACGTAATAGAAGATACCGGCCTGAGTCATGAAGCCATCGCCGGACAATTCGGCGAAACCGTGGCCAATCTTGTGGAAGGGGTAAGCAAACTGAACAAGCTGAATTTCAGCACGCATGCTGAAGTGCAGGCTGAAAACTTCCAGAAAATGGCACTGGCGATGGCCAGGGATATCCGCGTAATCCTCGTCAAGCTCGCAGACCGCCTGCACAACATGCGTACACTCAAGGTGCTGAGCAGCGAGAAGCGCCGCCGCATTGCCAAGGAAACGCTCGATATCTATGCGCCCATAGCCAATCGCCTGGGCATGCACAACTTCAGACTTGAGTTCGAGGAACTGGGTTTCTCTATGCTCTATCCCATGCGCGCACCGCTGATCGAGGCTGCTGTCAGGAGCGTCAGTGGGCATCGCAAGGAAATAGTCACGCAGGTGCAGTCTGCCCTGGTGCTCTGTTTGCATCGCGAAGGCTTGCCTGGACGCGTGGTTGGCCGCGAAAAGCACCTGTACAGTATTTACCGGAAAATGCGCCAGAAGCGTTTGTCTTTCAGGGAAATCACCGATGTCTTCGCGTTCCGTATCGTGACCGACTCTGTGGACTCCTGCTATCGTATCCTGGGAGCAGTACACAATCTGTACAAACCAGTGCCCGGCAAGTTCAAGGACTACATTGCCATTCCCAAGGTCAATGGCTACCAGTCACTGCATACCACGCTTTTCGGCATGCACGGCGTGCCCATTGAAATCCAGATACGTACCGAAGAAATGGAATCGATGGCCAATAACGGTATTGCCGCCCACTGGTTGTACAAGTCTACAGAAGACAAACCCAACCAGAGTCATATCCGTGCACGACAGTGGGTACAGGATCTGCTGGAAATGCAGAAGCAGGCGGGTAATTCACTCGAATTCATTGAGCATGTCAAAACTGACCTGTTCCCTGACGAGATCTATGTATTCACGCCCAAAGGCCAGATCATGGAACTGCCTGCAGGTTCCACTGCCGTGGATTTTGCCTATGCCGTACATACGGATGTTGGCAATTCCTGTGTGGCCTGTCGTATCAATCGGCGTCTGGCACCACTGAGTGAACCACTTCAGAGCGGCAACACTGTTGAGATTATCGCATCAGGCAACCAGCCCAACCCGGCCTGGCTGAGCTTTGTGGTAACCGGCAAGGCGCGTAGCAACATCCGACACTTCCTGAAAAACCAGCGCCGCAGTGAAGCCATATCTCTGGGCAGAAGGCTGTTGAACAAGACACTGTCGAGTTTTGGCTACCATCTGGCCAACATTCCCAAGGAAAAAATCGGCGGCCTGCTGGAAGAAACGGATTTCGAAGTATTGGACGATCTGCTCGAAGACATCGGGCTGGGCAATCGCATGGCCTATATAGTGGCACGGCGCCTGATTCCCGGTGAAGAGGGCCAGGAGCTGCCCCGGGAAGACGAAGATTCCTCGCTTACCATTCGCGGCTCTGAAGGGTTGCTGATGACTTTTGCCAAATGCTGCCATCCCATTCCCGGCGATCCGATTGTGGGTTTTGTCAGCTCAGGAAGGGGCATGATTGTCCATACGGAAAACTGCAACAACGTGGCAGAAATACGTAATGACCCCAAGAAATATGTAAGTCTGCGCTGGGACCCTACAGTTGAGGGTGAGTTCACGGTTGAAATGCGTGTGGAGGTGGAGGCACAACGCGGCATTATCGCGACGCTCGCCAATGCCATTACCAGCAGTGAAGCCAACATTGAAAAAATGACCATGACCGACCGAGATGCCCAATTCAGCATCGTCAATCTCACTCTCGCAGTACGAAATCGCGTGCATCTGGCACGGGTCATGAAACGCGTGCGTGTAATCAAGAGTGTTTCAAAAGTCAGTCGCGTCAGAAACTGAAGTCAGGATATTTCAACTCTTTTTGGGCTCAAGCGGGTTTTGCGTTTCCAGCAGGGCCTGCATCATTTGCTTGCTCAAGCCTTCACTGAAGATATGCCCCTGTGCCACCGGGCACTGCAGTTTCTGCAGGTAGCTCAACTGATAGGGCAACTCCACTCCTTCTGCCACCATATTCAACTTCAGCCCCCGCGCCATATGGGCGATGGCTTCCACAATCGACCTGTCTGAATAATCACACAGGTCCTGGATAAAGCTACGATCTATCTTCAGGGTATGTATGGGAAGTTTCTGCAACAGGCTGAGCGAGGAATAGCCTGTCCCGAAATCATCAATGGCTATGCGTACACCGGCCTCTGCCAGCATCCGCAACTTGGAAATGGTGCTTTCCGCATCGCGCATGAGTGTGCTCTCTGTAATTTCTATCTCCAGAAACGCCGGATCAAGATCATTGCCTTTCAGCACCCTCACAATGCTTGAAACAAAATCGGGCTGTTCAATCTGCTTGAAGGAAAAATTGACCGCAAGCTTTTCAACATGCAGGCCAGTCTGCTGCCAGTGCTTGAAATCGATAATGGCCCGGTGAAACACTTTTTCACCCAGCTCAACAATCAGACCGGACTCTTCTGAAACCGTCAGGAAATGGATTGGAGAGAGAATGCCCTTTTCGGGATGGGACCAGCGCATCAATGCTTCTACACCCACAATCTGGCCGGTATCGGTCATGACCTGTGGCTGATAGTACGGAACAAACTCACTAGCCTTCATGCCTTTGCGAATATCACCCTCCATGGCCATTTGCCATTGCTGCTGTTCGCTCAGTGCGCTTGAATAAATCTGGAAACTGTCCCGCCCCTTGCCCTTGGAATGATACATGGCCAGATCGGCATGCTTGATGAGGGTCTCGGCATTGAGCCCGTCATCCGGATACAGCGACATCCCGATACTCGCCGTAACATAAAGCTCATGATTGACAACCTGGAAAGGCATCTTCACCGCTTGCAGGATTTTCTCTGCCACCTTCCCTGCCGCTTCAAGACTCCTGGTATTGGGCAACAACAGGATGAATTCATCACCGCCCAGTCGGGCAAGCGTGTCACTGGAGCGCAGGCAGCTCTTGAGCCGTTCAGCAAGCGCTTTGAGCAGCTGGTCGCCGTAAGCATGTCCCAGCGTATCATTTACCATTTTGAATCGGTCAAGATCCAGGAACATGACTGCAAGATTGTTACTGTCGCGGCGTGCCTGTGCAATGGCGGTGGACAGGCGATCCAGAAATAACATGCGGTTGGGCAAGCCTGTCAGCAGATCGTGATACGCCTGGTAGTGGATAAGACGCTCGGATGCCAATCTCTCGGTGATGTCCCTTGCCACAACATAAGTGCCCGAAAATCTGCCGCGCTCCTTCAGGCTTCTTTCAATATTCTTCTCACCTTCATAAATGCCGGTAGTGTTGAGCTCAATAGCAATACGACGACGCTCCCTGGGGTCGGGCCCGGCTTTGCACAGCAGCCATATCTCGCCTTTTTCCCTGGCACCTGCAATGTCATTCTCCTCACTGAAAAAACGCCGCACCTTTTCAATGGAGGTGCTATCAATTACTTCAAGATAGTTCTGCCCCAGCAACTCATTTCTGCGGTAGCCCAGCAGCTCTACGGCCTTGTCATTTACGTAGCGGAAGATACCTTCCTTGTCGATGATGAAAATGATGTCGGGCGAGCTGTCTATCATGAAGCGATGCAGCTTTTCGGAGCGTTCAAGTTGTCTGCGCAAGCGATTGAGACTGAGCACGCGGTTGCGTTGCTCCAGCGCCTTGTTGAGCGTGCCGACAAGATAGTCCTGGCCTACGGGTTTGGGGATATATTCAAAGGCACCCAATTGATAGGCCCTGCTCACCAGATCAAAGTCTGTACTGTTGCCAAGCACAATGGGCGATATGTCCAGCTCATTCCCTGAAACGTGATGGAGGATATCAAGAACATTGACCTGATTGTCCTGCATGTCGAGCAACAGGAGGTCAAAGGCATGGTTGTTGTTCAGCAGCGACCAGACATTTTCCGTATTCTGGATAATGCTTACATTGAAGCCTGCCTGTTCCAGATAGCCACAGCTGTCCAGATCATCGCACACCACCAGAATGGAGGCTTCCTGGAACAAATGCCTGTCTATGCTTTGTACACCGGTCATTCAGGGTTTACCGATTTCAATTTTACGCCAAGGGCTGCCATGCCTGATGGCGCGATGTCTGATTCTACCGTGAGCAGACATGCCCAAATTGTAGACCAGTAGGCATTTTTGAATTCTCACAGAAAGTGTACTCACTTCACGCTGCCCGCTAATATGGCCCTGAAAATCCTGCCGGAGCCTGACATGACAACAAGAAAATGGATCCCTGCGTTTGTAACACTGTATGCACTGCTGTGCACATCAACAAGTGCCCAGAGCCAATCCCCTGCTTTCACTGCTGATGAGCTGGCCGCGTGGCCCACAGACAACTGGGTAACCAACGGTGGGAATCTTGCCAACCAGCGCTATTCACCCCTTGACCAGATCAATCGCGACAATGTTGCCAATCTCAAGGCCGAATGGCGTGTGCATATGAACGGCTCAGGTGCAGCACCCAATCACTCTGGCCAGGCACAGCCTCTTTTTTACGATGGCACACTGTATGTGGTTACCGGTGAGAACGATGTATTTGCCATTGATGTCGATTCAGGCGAATTCCAGTGGATTTACCAGGCTAACCTGGATCCGGAACGGGTCAGCGTGTGTTGTGGCTGGCTAAGCCGTGGCCTTGGCATGGGTGATGGACAAATCTACGTGGGCCAGCTTGATGGCAAAATAGTGGCACTGAACCAGGCCACTGGAGAGACCAACTGGGAAGTGCAGGCTGAAGACCCCTTGCAGGGTTTCAGCATCACAGCTGCACCACTGTATTACAACGGCATGGTTATCCAGGGCTTTGCCGGTGGTGAAAAAGCCATCCGGGGACGCATCAAGGCCTTCGATGCCAAAGACGGTTCGCTACTGTGGACCTTCTACACCATACCGGGGCCCGGCGAATTCGGTCACGATACATGGCCGCAGGACAACGATGCCTGGATGTATGGTGGTGCACCGGTATGGCAAACACCTGCCGTTGATCCCGATCTGGGGCTCATCTATTTTTCCACTGGCAATGCCGGCCCTGACCTGAACGGTTCCAATCGTGCGGGCGACAATCTGTTTACTGTTTCCATCGTGGCTCTGGATGTCATGACAGGAGAGTACCGCTGGCACTTCCAGCAAGTACACCATGACATCTGGGACTATGATTCACCCAATCCGGTAATCCTGTTCGATGCCGAGGTTAACGGTGTGCCGCGCAAGGGGCTGGCAGAAGTTTCCAAATCAGGCTTTCTCTACATTCTTGATCGCATCACCGGCGAACCCCTGCATGGTATAGAGGAAAGACCTGTGCCCCAGGAACCACGCAATGCCACTGCTGCCACGCAGCCCTGGCCAATCGGCGATTATGTGGTGCCAAACGAAATGGATGCGGCTCCGGAAGGATTCACGCTGGTAAACAGTGGCCGGACCTTCACACCCTTTGCCACAGAACCGGTGCTCTACAAGCCACTGGCCGGTGTGAACTGGCCCCCAAGCAGTTACGACCCAGATTCGCATGTCATGTATATCTGCGCGAAGGACAGCGTGGGCGGTGCTGCACGCGAAGCCGAAAATTCACCACCGGATCATATCGGTTCCTGGCTTGGAGGATCGTTCACCATTCCGCCTGCTGCGCAGCGCGGTCTGTTTGTGGCCATGGACTTGAGTACACACAAGGTGCGCTGGCGTCAGGAATGGACCTACAGCTGTTCGGCCGGATCTCTCGTTACCGCAGGTGGCCTGATAGTGCATGGCCGCAACGATGGCCGTGTGGTTGCCCTCGACAAGGAAGACGGCAGCATGCTGTGGCAGTTCATGACCGATGCCGGCGTCAACGGTACAGCCACTACATTCATGCATGAGGGTAACCAGTATATTGCGATCATTTCTGCCGGCACGATTTATTCACCCGGCAAGCATGGCGACAGTGTGTGGCTGTTTTCGCTGAAGGGTGATGTGGAATCCTTCCCTATGGAAGTGTCAGGTGCATCCAACAGTATCAGACCACAGGCCACTGCCGCAGACCCTGTTTTTGTTGAACCGTTGGCCGGTTATACCGCCAACCTGGACAGTGGCCGCCAGATATTCAACTCACTTTGCGCAGCCTGCCATGGCACACGCGGCGAAGGACATGAAGCCGGTGTGGCCCTGCAGGGCAAGACCTACACGCTGGAACAGGTCATGACCATGGCCAGTTTCGGACGCAATACAATGCCCGGTTTTGTAAGCGCGTACAGCAAGGAACAAATACAGGATGTTGCCAGTTATCTGCTTGAAGAAGTGCTGGAATAAATGAACGCGCTGTTGCAGAAATATATCGACACCTGGTGGCTGGCACCGCTTGCAGCCCTGGGATGCTACACCCTGTTTATTGCCTCACTGATGCTGCAACTGCACCCGGCACCATTTGTGCTGTTCTGGATGTGGGTAATGGCGGCAATGGCACAGGCATTCGTTATGATTGTGCAGTTTTTCCGGGATGAATTCAGAACAGGTTTCATTTCTACTGCGCTGCTGATTATTCCGGCAGTGTGTTTTGTGATGCTGGCAAATTCCTCGTAGGAGTCGGCTAGAGTCGACCCGGCGATGGGCAGATAATCAAACCGATTTGATGCGCCTACAACAATCACCAGCCTTTGACTGCACCTGCATTCTGCTCCTTCAGCCAGGCCATCAGCGGTTCGAAATATTCCACAATGGCTTCACCGGAAATTTCCGGTGAACCGATAAACGCCTCCAGCGCCTCAGGCCATGGACGTGAGGCGCCCATCTCCAGCATGGCATTCAGGCGCGTGCCCACTGTCTTGTTTCCGTAAAAGGAACAGCGATGCAGCGGTCCTTCCCAGCCGGCCATGTCGCAGGCCGACTTGTAGAACTGGAACTGCAGGATGCGCGCGAGAAAGTAGCGCATGTAGGGCGTGTTGCCGGGGATGTGGTATTTCGCACCGGGATCAAACTGTTCTGCAGTCCGTGCTACCGGCGGCGTGATGCCCTGGTACTGCAGACGCAGATCATTCCAGCTCTGGTTGTAGGCAGCCGGCGGTGTTGAGCCGTCGAACACACCCCAACGCCATTTGTCTACAAGCAACCCGAAAGGCAGAAAAGCCACGCTGTCGAGGGCCTGCCGTAGCAGCAGACTGATGTCCTGTTCGGCACTCGGCACCAGTGAAGGATCCAGCAACCCTATCTGCACCAGATATTCCGGTGTGATCGACAACGCAATGGTATCGCCAATGGCCTCATGAAAACCGTCATTCGCGCCACTGAGATGCAGATAGCTCTGTTCGTTATAGGCACGCTGGTAATAGTTGTGCCCGAGTTCATGATGAATAGTCACAAAATCGGCGCTGTTGACCTTGATGCACATCTTGATGCGCAGGTCGTCAACGTTGTCGACATCCCACGCAGAAGCATGACACACCGCTTCGTGATCGGTTGGCTGCAGGAACATGGAACGCTCCCAGAAAGTTTCAGGAAGGGGATCGAAGCCCAGTGAAGAAAAAAAGTTCTCGCCGATTTTCACCATGCCAACTTCATCCATGCCTTTTGCCTGCAACAGCTCTCCTATGTCATAACCAAGGTCGGCTGCATCTGCCGGTTTCGTAATATCGTAGATGGAACCCCATTCCTGCGCCCACATGTTGCCGAGCAGGTCGGCACGTATGGGGCCGGTGGCAGGCTGTACACCTTCACCATAATATTCATTGAGCCGGGTACGCACATAAGTGTGCAGTTCATCGTAGAGCGGTTTCACCTGCAGCCACAGTTCATCCACCATGGCGGCAAATTCATCTGCCGGCATGTCGTAACCACTGCGCCACATCGTGCCCGTGTCGGGATAACCCAACTCCTCTGCACCGGCATTGGCAATTTCCACCATGCGCACATAGTCTTCCTTCATCGGGGTTCCAACATTGTCGTGCCAGCTCGACCACATTTCCTTCAGTTCATCGGGGTTGCGGTTGGTGCCCATCATCGCTTCAAGATCATTGCCGCTGGTTTCCTCACCATTGAGCGTGCCCTTGCCCTTGCCATAGTTGCTGTTCAAACGTGTGGCAATTTCATTGAGTTCAACCGCAGCACCTTCGGTAGTAGGCGCAGGCAACACCAGACCGCCGCGCAGGATGTCGAGCTTGCGCTGCTCTTCTTCACTCAAACCCGGCACATCTCGATACTTTGCTGCCTCAAGCGCATACTGCACCGACATCTCTGTTGCCTCAGCACCGTATTTGGCCACCATTGCATCGGTGTCTTCGGTAATGAAAGTGGCATTGATCCACGCAATGCGGGCGTAGTCTTCGGAAAAGTCGAACATGGTCTGTTCGGCATCACGGATAAAGGCGCGGGCCTCGTCCAGCGTGGGCAGGGTGTTTTGCGCATAGGCAAACAGCGGGCTAATGGCCAGACTGAGAATGGCTGGTTTGAACATGGTCTTCATTGGAAACTCCCGTTACTCATCTGTTTCTATTGACCGCCACCTGGGTATTTTCTCACGGCTTAAGATACCATCTGGCCAGCAGCGCGTATCAGACAACAATAAAAGCGGCTAAGGATGACAAACAAAGTTCCCGCCAGTTTCCCGGTTTCAACTCTGGTTCCCCTGTTGGCGCTTTCTGCTGTCTGTGCCCACGCAGCTGAATTTACCCCTGTAAACACAGAGACACTGCTCAATCCCGATCCTGCCGACTGGCTGATGTTCAGCCGTACCTACGATGCACAGCGCTTCAGCCCACTGGACCAGATTACCACCGCCAATGTGGCCGCCATTGCACCAGCCTGGTCGCTGGAACTGCCAAGCGGTGTGTCGGAAACCATTCCGCTGGTGCACGATAGTGTAATGTATTTCATTGCGCCCGGTGGTGCTGTGATGGCGCGGGATGCCACATCCGGAGAGCAGATCTGGGAATACCGCCGTTCTGCAGACAATCTTGCTTCGCGCTCGAAGGGTCTCGCGATTTACGATGACCTGATTTACTACACCGCTCCCGACAGTTACGTGGTGGCCATTGATGCCCGCACCGGCACCATGCGCTGGGAAGCCCTTACCGACAGCCGTGGCCACACCTCTGCGCCACTGGTGGTAAACGGCAAGGTTATTTCCGGTGGTGCGTGTTTTTCCAGCCGCGACAACTGCTATCTGGTGGCGCACGATGCCTTGACCGGCGAGGAACTGTGGCGCTTCCATACAACGCCGGAAGCTGGTGAACCCGGCGACGAATCCTGGCATGGCGCAGCAGTAGAAAACCGTCTGGCTTCCACCTGGGGTTTGCCGGGTGCGTACGATCCTGTGCGCAACCGCATAATCTGGGGCGTGGCCAACGCCATGCCCGACCTGCGCATGGACCGGCATAACGGCAACCCGGCCGGCACCGGCTTTGAAGCGCCAGCTGACCTGTACAGTAATTCAACCATTGCGCTGAATCCCGACACCGGTGAACTCGACTGGTACTACCAGCACCTGCCCGGCGACGATGCCGACCTCGACCACACCCACGAACGCACACTGGTTACCACGCCCGTTTCGCCCAACCCGGGCTTTGTAAAGTGGATAAACCCGAACATTGAGCCGGGCTCGGTGCATGATGTGGCAGTAACCGTTTCCGAAGGGGGCAGCATTTTCGTGAACGATCGCAACTCGGGAGAATTTTTGTGGGCAGCTCCCTTTCCCGGTGACGCCCCTGAAATGCTGCTGGCCGGTGTGGACGTGAACACCGGACGCACGGCCATCAATCCCGCGCTGGTTGCCGACAGCCACAGCCAGAATCGCACCATCTGCTACTGGAACACGCGCAGCTACTGGCCCACGGCCTATCACCCCGGCACCAACTCGCTGTATACCTCATATATAGAAAGCTGCCGTCAGCTGGAAGGCAGCAACTGGTGGGTGGTGCCTCGACCTGGTTCCGATCCCGACAAACTCACAGGGCTGGCAAAGATCAATCTGGAAACCGGCGCTGTGCTCAAGTTTGACGAAGGCCGCGCACCCGGCAACGGTGCTCTGCTGACTACAGCCGGCAATCTGGTGTTTCATGGCGACCTGGCCCGGCAGTTCAAGGCCTTCAATGCCGAAACCGGCGAGGCACTTTGGCAAACCACCCTGCCCGGCAATATCAGTGTGAGCACCATTACCTATGCAGTAGGTGGCAAACAGTATGTGGCCGTAATGACCGGCGACAATCTCAAAGTGCCGGAACTGCTGACCCTTGTGCCGGAACTGGGACCTGCCGCCAACCAGAATGGCATTTACGTGTTTGCATTGCCTGATGCATTATTGGTGTCAGAGTAAAGTGCAGGATGATGCAGCACCGGGTTCGAGCCATTGTTGCTGTGACTTGCACAATAGCGTTTTTTCACGAATTACTCTGACACCGTTCCGTCGCACCGTTGCACCAACCGGGGACCACGATGAATAGCACCATCAGAACAATCAGTACTCTGCTGCTTTTCACCAGCACACTGCACGCGCAGGCTGCCACGAGCATCCTGTTCATTGGCAACAGCTTTACCTTTGGCCAGGGTTCTGCGGTGCGTTATCACCACCCTGAATCGGTAACCGATCTCAACAACCTTGGCATTGGCGGCGTGCCTGCGTTGTTCAAATCGTTTACGCGGCAGGCAGGGCTCGATTATGACGTGTATCTGGAAAC
>JAURLQ010000094.1 GCA_030831125.1 Gammaproteobacteria bacterium | reverse complement strand
GAAAGCTTTCCGTTAACCCCTGCAGCACAGGCTGCAGCTTCGGCATTCGTGGAAGAAGATCACCTGTTTACCGGCTGTGTGGCCAAGGTAATGCCGGGCATCATGGACAATATCTGGCCCTTTGAATTTGTTGATGAAGGCCAGCAGATCCGGTTGAAAATAGAGGAATTCGACCAGCAGAGGATTATTCATATGGGGCAAGCCCCTGCCCCCGGAGCACCCGATACCATGGGATATTCCACCGGACGCTGGGAAGATAATGTACTCATTGTAAATACCGGCAACCTGATTCCAGGTGACTTCGGTGCCGGCGGCATCATGCTCAGTAACCAGGCAGAACTTGTCGAACGCTTTATACTGTCTGACGACGAAACCCGGCTTGACTATACACTTACCGTAAACGACTCCCTGACATTCACAAGTCCGCTTACCATGACATCCTACTGGATCTGGCGGCCCGGCGAAGTGCTCAAACCCTACGACTGCATAGAAGTGCCCGAGTCGTGGACAACTGAAGCTGGCCCCAACTGAATTCCTTGTTTTTCTTGCGCTTACGGCACAAATCCCGCAAACTCGCGCCCTTTTCAGAATCTGCCACGGCTCGGTACTTCTACGGCCAGCCCAGACAGTTTTTCTTCCAGATGAATACCCGAAACAAAATGCGCATGGATGCCCGATTGCCGCCTTTGCAGGCAGCGTTCTATCTGAACAAATCTGTAATTTCCTGATTATCGGAATTGGCAATAGCCAATCCTGCCCCTACACAAGAGCACATAATGACTACCGAAACGGTAATGCAGTTTTCCCAGTTGGCACTCAGCGCACCTGTGCTGAAAGCCCTTGAGGATGTGGGTTATGAAAGCCCCTCCCCTATCCAGACCCTTACCATTCCATTTCTGCTGGATGGCAGGGATGTACTCGGTCAGGCGCAAACCGGTACCGGCAAAACCGCAGCCTTTGCGCTGCCAGTGTTGACCCGACTGGATGCAAAGGCAGGCGATCCACAGGTGCTGGTGCTGGCCCCCACACGCGAGCTGGCCATCCAGGTTGCAGAAGCATTCCAGAAATATGCCACCTATATAAAGGATTTTCATGTGCTGCCCATTTACGGCGGGCAGGACTACAGCACGCAGATTCGTGCGCTCAAGCGCGGTGTGCACGTGGTTGTTGGTACGCCGGGCAGAGTAATGGACCACATGCGCAAGGGCACCCTGAAACTGGGTGCACTGAAAACCCTGGTACTGGATGAAGCGGATGAAATGCTGCGCATGGGTTTTATTGATGATGTGGAGTGGATTCTGGAACAGACGCCGGCTTCAAGACAGATTGCCCTGTTCTCGGCCACCATGCCGAAGGAAGTAAAACGCATAGCCAACAGGCATCTGAACAATGCCGCTGAAGTTACCACCGAAATGAAAACTGCCACGGCTACTCTTATCCGCCAGCGATACTGGATAGTGGGCGGCATGCAGAAGCTGGATGCGCTTACCCGCATTCTGGAAGCTGAAAGCTTCGATGCCATTCTGGTTTTTGTGCGCACCAAGCTGGCTACTGTAGAGCTGGCAGACAAACTGGCGGCACGCGGTTTTGCAGCGTCGGCCCTCAATGGCGATATCGCACAGAAACAGCGTGAGCTGACCGTAGAGAAACTGAAGAAAGGCAAACTCGACATCGTGGTAGCCACAGATGTTGCCGCGCGCGGGCTCGATGTGGAGCGCATCAGTCATGTAATCAACTACGACATCCCCTACGACACCGAAGCCTATATTCACCGAATTGGCCGTACTGGTCGAGCCGGCCGCAAGGGTGATGCCATCCTGTTTGTTACTCACCGTGAAAAACGATTGCTGGGCGCAATTGAAAAGGCCACCCGGACGAAAATCGAACTGATGGAAATGCCATCAACCGACATGATCAACAGCAAACGCATAGAGCAGTTCAAGCAGGCCATTTCCGATGCGCTTGCCAGCGAAGACCTGCCATTTTTCAGTGATCTGGTTGAACAGTATCAACTGGAACAGGGTATCCCCACTCTGGCCATCGCGGGCGCACTGGCCAAGCTGGTACAGGGAAATGAACCCCTGCTGTTACAGCACCAGCACGTACCACAGGAGCGTGAATTTCGCGAACGTGATGATGAACGCAAGGGCAAGCGCGAATCGCGTCGTGACAGGGATCCCTCGAAACCCGCCAAGAAAAGCGATCCTCGCTTCAAGGACACGCCGCCCGGCAAGGATATGGAAAGATTCCGCGTTGAGGTTGGCCACAACAACAAGGTAAAACCAGGCAACATCGTGGGTGCCATTTCCAACGAAGCAGGGCTCGACAGCAAATACATAGGGCTGATCAATATCTATGAAGACTACAGCACCGTAGATCTGCCACTTGGTCTCCCGGATGACCTTTTCCAGCATCTGAAAAACACCTGGGTGTCGGGGAAGAAACTGGATATATCCAGGGAAACCCCCTCCAAAAGCGGCCCGGGCTCGTCCCGCCCTCTCCTTGATGCTCGCAGCGGCAAGAAAAAGGGAAGCGGGAAAAAGAAAAGCAAAACCGACAAGAAAGCCAAATCCTGATCCGGGCAGGTCTGCCCAGACCTGCCAATGCCTTACACCCGAACAGTGTCTTTTCCCTGAATCTGTGATTTACTCGGTTGCCTCAGGTCGCCCTGCGAACCTGCAGAACAACAAGCTACAAGCCAACAACAAGAACACTATTAGGGGGTATATTCATGTCGCAAAATAGTGGCAGTAACTGGGATACCAGTTACGAGTGGAAAATCATCCTGCTGCTGAGTCTGACCTTTGGTCTGGTTGGCCTCGACCGTTTCATCCTGCCGGTAATCCTGCAATCACCCAACTCCACCATGGGTGCCGACCTTGGTCTTACACCTGAACAGGGTGGCGCTCTGGCCGGTTACCTCGGCATGGCCTGGGGTATTTCAGCCTTTGTCATGGGTTATATGGCAGACAAACTCGGGCGCCGGGCCGTACTGGTACCCGCCATCCTGATTTTCTCGCTGATGTCTGCGTTCAGCGGCCTGGCTACCTCCATCACCATGCTGGTAATAGTGCGTGTAATCATGGGCCTGGCTGAAGGTCCGGTTGCCTCCACAGGTGTTGCGGTGGCAGTGGAAGCTTCCAAGCCTTCCCGACGCGGACTCAACAACGGCATTTTCCAGTGCATGATCTCCCTGTTCGGGTTGGCACTGGCCCCCCTGATTGCCTCAAGACTGCTCAATGTCTATGAATGGCCAGTGGTGTTCATGCTGGTTGGTGCACCCGGTGTCATCATTGCCATCATCATGTGGTTTGTTATTCGTGAACCACTGAAGCAGGCTGCAGCCAACAGCAGCGGTCCTGCAGACGGCATTTCCATGTCATCAGTGTTCGGCATGTTCGGTCATCGCAATGCGAAGGTGGCGCCTTTGACGCTGATCTGCGCCATGGGTGGCATCTTTGTGATTGCAGCCTTGCTGTTTGCCTATCTTACTGCGCCGGAAGTTGCGGGTGGACTGGGCCTGGATGCTGTAACTGCCGGTAACGTGTTTTCTGCAGTGGGTGTGGGTGGCTGCATAGGCCAGTTTGCGATGCCTGCACTGTCAGACATTCTCGGGCGCAAGATCACCACACTGGCGTCCTACATTCTGGCTGCTGTATTCCTGTTTACCTTTTCTCAAACAGGACCGGAAAGTACCACTGTGCTCTGGATACTGCTGTTCTTCTCCTCACTGTTCAATTTTGCCGCACTCGCAATTCTGGCAGGTCCGGTAGCAGCAGAGGCAGCACCTCCAGGAATGCTGGCTTCCATGGCAGGCTTTGTTATTTTTGCCGGTGAATTTATCGGTGGCGGTATCAGCCCGATTATTGCAGGAGGCCTTGCAGCTTCCTACGGTTTGAAAGCAGCCATCTATTTTGCCGCCTGCGGCCTGATTGTGGGCTTCTTTGTAGCCCTGTTCATGGTGGAAACTGCACCAAGCAAGGTGGGTTTACACATGGGCAAGGATCAAGCCACTCCACCCATGTAACACCTTGTTACTGAACATTCAGGCAACAAAAAGGCCGGTGTCCCCAGGACACCGGCCTTTTGCATATTGCGTTGCCGGTTTTACCCGAAGCGTATCAATCTTCCAGTGCAAATACCCACAGTACGCCGCCCTGCGGTACGATGGTTTCCTCTCCCTTGATAGTGTCGATGGCACGCTGCATGCGCGAGGCATCCACTCCCCAGCCACTCTGGATGGCAATGTACTGCTTGCCGTTCACTTCATATGTGGTGGGTACGCCGGTTATGCCGGAGTTGAGGCGTTCCTGCCACAGGATACGGCCGTTGCGGGCATCGTACGCACGGAAGTAGCGGTCTGCCATGCCACCGCTGAACACCAGGTTACCACCGGTGGTCATCACCGGCCCCCAGTTGGCCAGGTCAAATTTCTGGCTCCACACTTTCTCACCGGTGTTGACGTTCCATGCCTGCATCTCGCCGATATAGTCGGTACCCTCCCGGATACTTGCGCGGCTGCCGGTGGTGCCTGTGTAGTTCTGGCCCGGTCTGTATTCCACTTCCTCCCCGGCCAGCGTAGTGCAGTAGTTGTCGTTGGCCGGAATGTAGATCATCTGCGTATCCGGGTTGTAACCGGCCGGGGTCCAGTTCTTGCCACCCGACAGGGATGGACAGTAGGTACCGGCACGCCCGAGGCCAGGCTTGGCGTCCATGTTGTAGGTGGGACGACCGGTGACCGGATCGATACTGGTGAACACATTCTGGTAAACGAAGGGTTTGGCATCGATAAAACCGATGGAACCGTCATCTTTGCGCTCCAGGGTCCACAGATATCCGTTGCGGCCGGGATGGATCAGTGCCGGGATATCGCGGCCATTGCGCTGCACATCGATCAGCATCGGCGTGGACACTTCATCCCAGTCCCAGGAGTCGTTCCAGTGGTACTGGTGGTAGCCCTTGAGGGCACCGGTGTCGATATCAAGTGCCACTACGCTGGAGGTATACAGATTGTCGCCGGGGCGGGCTTCGCCGATCCAGGGCCCGCCATTGCCGGTGCCCCAGTAGGTCACGTTGCGCTCGGGATCGTAGTTGCCCGTGACCCATACGGAAGCCCCGCCATGTTCATAGGTGCCTGGCGGCCAGGAATCACCGCCGGGTTCATCCGGTGCCGGCACCGTCCAGGTTTTCCAGACCTGTTCGCCGGTTTCGCTGTCGAGTGCCGTGATGAAACCGCGGATGCCGCGCTCACCACCTGACACCCCCACCATGATCTTGCCCTTGGCGGCAAGCGGCGCCATCGTGATGTAGTAACCGGTCCTGTAATCTTCGATGGCTTTCTCCCACACCAGAGCACCGGTACGGGCATCAAGCGCCACCAGCATGGCATCTGAAGTGGCCATGTAGACCTTGTCGCCATACAACGCCACACCGCGGTTGGTGGGATGCATGAGGCTGAGGTCGAAAGGCAAAGTGCGGCGATACTGCCAGATGACATTGCCGTTGGTTGCATCAATCGCATACACCAGGTTCAGCGGTGTGGTGATATACATGATGCCGTCGTTGACGATGGGAGGACTCTGATGCCCTTCTGTTACCCCGGTAGAAAGGGTCCAGGCCACCTTCAGCTCGTCCACATTGCGGGTGTTGATATCGTCGAGCGGGCTGTATCCCCAGCCGTCGTAGGTGCGGCGGAACATCAGCCAGTTGCCGTCTTCGGGATTCTGCAGCCTTTCATCGGTAACATCGCGCATGTCGGCAACATTCTGCGCCAGGGCACCTGTAACCATGCCAAGCGCTGCCAATGCCAGTAACAGGCCTTCTGCCTTGATTCTGTATTTCATGTTATCCCCTCGTTTGCTGTTTCTTTTTTGATTCGTGTAGTTGAGTCGTGAAACTGTATTGTCAGATGCCGAACGGACTCAGGCCGGGCTGCATGAAGCCCAGTCTACCCTCAAAAGCGGCGGCTACCGCTACTTTTCCATCCACTTCTTTCAAAGGCAGTGCTGCCAGCTGCCACGGCGCAGGGCCACCCACAACACGGGCGCTGTCGCTCGGGTCGAATTGGGATTCGTGGCAAGGACACTGGAAACGGTTGAACTCGCTATTCCAGTCGGTGACATCGCAGCCGGTATGGCTGCAAACCCCTGAATAGGCAACCAGGCCATTCACACTGCGTGCAATCGTGTCTGCTGAAAGCGTTGCCGGATCGAGGCGGACCAAGAGGACCTGATTCATACGGGTACCGTTTTTCACAAGACCCGATGCAGGGTCCATGGCAAAGGCAAACACCTGCTTTTCGGCTACAGCCAGATCATCAACTGCAACGGGCTGCCCGGCCTTGTCACCATAGGCGTAGGCCAGAAAGTCGTTTTCTTTGGGTGCTTCCATCGCGGCAGGGTCCTGCGCTTCTGCAATGACCGGCAGGCCAACACCCAGTGCACACATGCAACCCAGCATCTTGCGACGATTTGTATCTGTTCGGGATTTATCCTGCCTGCTCAAGCCCTGTACCCTCTGTTTGGATTCATACGGACAAATGTACTAGAAGACATCGCAAAATTCACGGTCGACCTGTGTATTTCCTCCTGTTTTCATACAGGCAAGATCATCATGGAAAATGACACGTCCACACCTGCAGGCAGTAGTGTAAAAAGTCAGGGAGGACGTAGGGGTCGGCTTGCCGACCCGGGGATGGTCAAATATTCAAACCAGTTTCAATCGGGCAGATGGTCAAATATTCAAACCAATTTGAATCGGATGGACGGGCGCACTGACGCACGCCCCTACCGCATAGATTGATATTCAACGGTTACCGAAAAACATGATCTGTGGGCGTAGGGGTCGGCGCAAGTCGACCCGGGGATGGTCAAATATGCAAACCAGTTTCAATCTGGCAGATGGTCAAATATGCAAACCAATTTGAATCGGATGGACGGGCGCACTGACGCACGCCCCTACCATGCGTGTATAAAGCCTGGTATGAACAACATCCAGTTGTTGGTAATTCATATTCTGATGAAATACGGTAACGCCAGCAGCACGACACCTGCGGTAACCAGCAACAGGGTGCCACTGATAAAATACGGCACAATCATCAGGCCCAGCCCTGACAGGAAAGGCACCATCTTTTTCTGCTTTTTGCCATACATGAAATAGCCAAGCCCGACCGATCCGAAGACAAGTCCCCAGACCAGCGATGATTCATCCACGTGATGCTCCCGTTTGCATATGCCTGTCGTGATAATTACTGCTTCACGCCTGAAAAGATATGGCAAACAGGAAAAATGACAGTACCGTAACGACACGTGGCCAGGTACTTCCCGAAAAAGACTATTCTGCTGTTACCTGCAGCAGCTGCGCGTAATCACTAAGGCCCATCAACACCTTGGCAATACCATCCTGCTTCAGGGTGCGCATACCATCGGCAATGGCCTGTTTTCTTATATCATCAAGATCTGCATGTTTGTACACAAGGGACTGCATGGCTGGTGTGCCCAACAGCACTTCATGGATACCTACCCTCCCCCGGTAACCGATACCACCGCATTTATCACAGCCCACCGGCCTGTACAGTTCGATTTCGTTCTCATTGAGACCCAGTTCCGGAAAATTTTCCCGCCCGTACTGGCTGATCAGATGATCCAGTTCCTTCCTGTCGGGTTGGTAGGCTTCCTTGCAGTCTCCGCACAGGGTTCGCATCAAACGCTGAGCCAGAATTGCCTGCAGGGCATCAGAAAAATTCACGGGATCGAGCCCCAGATCAAGCAACCTGGTTATGGTTTCCGGCGCCGAGTTGGTATGCAGTGTAGAGAGTACGAGATGGCCGGTAAGTGATGCCTCAACACCAATTGAAGCAGTTTCCTTGTCGCGCATCTCGCCAATGAGGATGACATCCGGATCTGCGCGCAAAAAGGCTCGCAAAGCATCGGCAAAGGTGAAACCGATTTTGGGATTGACCTGCACCTGCTGCAGTGACCGCATTGCCGGGTTGGGCATTATTTGCCAGTGAAAGAGCCATTGTCATCGCAGTAAGTCAGGAATCCGGTAGCCAGCGATAGCTCGCTGACTGCATGGTGGATTTCGGGAATATTTCCCGTTGCCCCGGATTTATATTCCTGTTTGGGATGCTTCTGACAGAATGAAAATCAGAAAGTGTGATCCAGATTGGATTTCAGTGTGTTGTTCCATTCAGGAATGTGCACTTGATCAGAAAACGCGTATCGGGCTCAATCCTGAATCAGGATCTCACGGTGATATCATCCTGTAATGACAATGTTTTTGGTCGTACAATGCGCGCCCGCGCGATTCAGCGTTTCATGTCCCCGGAGGACAAACCACTAATGAGCAAACCCGCCCCGGTACCTTTTGGCACCATACTGGGTTACGCCCCTGGCAATGTGCCGGTCTATTCTTCTGACTACGAGACCGCCAGCGACGAGGAATATCCCAATCGTCACGCCTACCGTTCCTACCTCGACGGTATCTTCATGGGCTACAAGTGGCAATGCGTTGAATTTGCCCGCCGCTGGCTGTACATCAACCATGGCTACATTTTTGACGACGTGTCGATGGCCTATGACATATTCCAGCTGACCTCTGTTCGCAAAATTGGAGACAACAGCACCCTCCCCCTGCATTCATTCCGCAATGGTGCCCGCCGCCATCCTGAAGTCGGCTGCCTGCTGATCTGGGACGAAGGTGGCGAGTTCGAGGTTACCGGACATGTTGCCATCGTCACTGAGGTACTACCCCATGCCATACGTTTTGTGGAACAGAACAACCATCATACTGTCTGGCCTGATGGTCATGCCTTCTCGCGTGAACTCAAGGCTTCAATTGCCGACGATGGTGCCTACTGGATTGAATGCTCCTATACGGACGATATCGTACTTGGCTGGGTAATCCAGACTGAAGATGGCACCCATGCCGAAGATATCCAGCCACCAAAACGAAGCCTGCTGAACATCCTGATGCGTCAGGTGCAACCGCAACATAATGATGGACGCAGCTGGCTCAATATTGCCAATGAAGATGAAGCGGCATACGTGAAAATGATGGGCGGGCATTTCCTGTTACAGAATCCGGAATTCCGCGATCGCTATCTGGTTATCAGTGAAACCGCCCGCAAACAGCTCAAACGCGCCACCAACGAACTGCATGCCCTGTTCATGCATGCCACGGACTATGTACTTCAGCACCCTGCATTACTGGAATATTTCAATCTGCCCAAAGCCCTGTGGCCACGCATAAGGGAAAGCTGGGACAACCGCCGCAACGAAATGATTACCGGTAGATTTGACTTCTGCATGACAGAAAACGGTATCAAGGTATACGAGTACAACAGCGATTCATGCTCCTGTCATATGGAAACCGGCAAAGTGCAGGACAAGTGGGCAACCTACATGGGAGTAGACGACGGCTACAGTCCTGGTGACAGGTTGCACAAAAAACTGGCAGAAGCCTTCCGCAAAGCCCATGTGAACGGCGTGCTGCACATCATGCAGGACAATGATCTTGAGGAAACCTATCACGCCCTGTTCTTCCAGGAAGCGATGGAACATGCCGGACTGACCTGCAAGGTACTCAAAGGCGTTGAAGGTCTGACCTGGGGTGATAACGGAGAAATCCTGGACAGCGATGGCGAACCAGTGCGCTGGGTATGGAAAACCTGGGCCTGGGAAACTGCCCTGGACCAGATTCGTGCCGAATGTGAACACGATGCCGAACTGATGAGCAGCTATGAACTCGATCAGGTACGCGATCATCCCCCCAGACTTGTGGATGTGCTGCTACGCAAGGATGTAATGGTGTACGAACCCCTGTGGACCCTGATACCCAGCAACAAGGCCATCATGCAGGTGCTGTGGCAGCTGTTTCCGGACCATCCGAATCTGCTGGAAACCACTTTTGAACCCAGTGAACAAATGCTGCAGGACGGCTATGTGGAAAAACCGATAGCCGGGCGTTGCGGTCACAACATCAGTATTGTTGAAGCAGGAGAAGTAATGGCAAGTACAGGCGGCAATTTCAATCACCAGGATGTGGTTTTCCAGGAATTGTGCAAGCTGCCGAATATCGAGGGTTATAACCTGCAGCTCTGTACCTTCACTGTGGCAGGCTCTTATGCCGCTTCGTGCGTGCGCGCAGACCAGCGCAATGTGATTACCAGGGATTCGGATGTCATGCCCTTGCGCGTAATAGATGACGACGAACTGCTGCAGGCCTGATCTGACATCTTATAGCGGGAGATCGCTGCTTTCAGCGCAAACTCAAGGGCATGACGGGCGTTTCAAGCGTTTCCTCACCCACGGCGCAGTAAAGTTGCTGTTCTGAAACCGTCAGTGTCAGGGACATGCGCCTTTGCAGTCTGTCTGTGAGCGCTTCCAGGAAGCCGCGATCCAGCGTATATGCTGAAATTTCTTCTTCCCGGTGGATGTTGGTGCCTTTGAGTCTTTGCGGCAAAAGATGCGGATCGCGGTGGCAGTAGAGCGCAACACGCGGTGCACTCTTGGCGGCCAGATGCAAACGCTCCGGTGCAGGACTGCCGATTTCCACCCACAGGGTGTATGCGCCAGTGAGATCTCTGGCATACAGCGTGGGCTCATCCCTGTCTGAAACACCGCCCTTTGAAAAACTGATCCCTTCACAGTATTCCAGACAATACGCAAGGACACGCATGACCAGGTAGTCATCGGATTCCGAGGGATGCATGGCGGCACGGATTTCAAGGTTTTCGTACACGCCCCTGTCGATGTCGGACAGGGACACATTAAATACGTACATTGTGGAGCTGAGCGCCATTGGGGAGCCGATTCAATACGGGAAGGCAGAAGCGGCAATATACCTGATGCAGGTACGAGGCACATGCCTGTTTTGCTCCACGCGCACATATCAGATGTATTTGAAATTCTGAACATCGCCGGGTCGACTATAGCCGACCCCTACGCCCACAGATCAATCCAGGACCAGTTTTCAGGCCGGATTGTTGTCAGCCGGGAAAGAAGCATATACTCGTTCAAAACATACTAACAAAGCATCTGACACTGTCCGACTACATACCTGAGGGGATTCACGTATGCTCAAGTTGCAAGTCAACAAGCACCTTAAACAGCACCTTTCCGTGCTGGCCGCGTTCCTGTTCGCATCCACAGCAGCACTGGCACAGCAAAATCCGCAGATAGATTTCCGTAGTACGGGTCGCGGCGCACCCATGCTGGCTGACATGAATGACTATGCCCTCACCGGCGCCACCATGCGTCGCGCAGATGGTCGTGTTGGTCAGGAACCCGAATTTACCGGCTCTGCTCCTCCGGGTGAAACACCGGCAGGTATTGAGCCATTGCCGGTGGATATCTTCACTTCAAAGGATTTCTACCAGGACCAGGCACTATGGACTGACCCCCGCTATTTCCGCTGCAACAGCCCCGCAGCGCTGGAAGATCTGTGGGGGGGTAACCGCAGTTCGCTGATAGGTGAAGACCCACCGGGTTCCGCTGCCTGGGGTGATTGCGATCAGGATTATCCGCGCGAAGCCATTGTGAGCCCCTATGACTTCCCCACTGCCCAGGCACATTACGAAGCGCTGTTGGCTGAAACCAGAAGTCGTGGTGGTCCTACCGAGCACACCTACGCAACACTGCCCAATGAATGGAACGGCCGTTACCAGCATCCGGGCCGTACACCGGGCAACTGGTACTGGTATCGCATGCGTCACAACCAGACACCTACCATCCTTTCGCTGCTGACCCCCGAGTACCAGACACGCATGGTGCAGGAGGCTTATCACCACGCCAATACCAACGCTGCACAATGGCCCTCGCAATACTGCTGGCCGGAAGGCTTCATGCGCCGCTGGCATGAAGCGGCCGTATGGGAACACAACATCATGGTCACTCCGAAGATGGTGCAGATACTGGCCGGTGTGGTGCGCAACTTCATTACCAGCGTCCACATTGGCAGGGAGTTCAATCTCGACGGCAACAATCCGCGCCTGGGCGAGGATGTGCCCCGCTGGTATGGCGAAACCATCGGCTTCTGGGACAACGACACCCTGATTACCTGGACCTCCAATATCCAGGGCTGGAAGGTGCATGCCGCGCCGGAATTTTCCAGTTCTCTGCAAACGGTGGAAATCTACTCACCCAACCGGGATGCCGCCGGCAACTTTCTCGGACTCAACCACGAAGCCATCTTTTACGACCCGGAGGCGCTGGTTGAGCCTGTGCGCATTGTGCGCAACTTCGTGAAGCTGAGTGATTTTGATGAAGGCGAACCCTATGTCTTTGTGGAATGTGTACAGACACTGTTTCCCAGTGATGGCAGGGCCACGCCGGTATCACCCGGGCAGACCATTGAATACACCATTCCCGACATGTACGGTCGTCCCTGGGCTGATATCTGGGAAGAGAATTTCGAGCAGGATATGCAGAAACCACAAACGGAAGACATATTCAGTTTTGAGTAGATAAACATGAAGAGAGGGCAATAATGAAATACCTGAAAACAGGTAATCCGGGTTCACCCATCGCCAGCCTTGTGTACAGTCTGTTGTTGCTTGCAGGACTTTGCAGTTTTGCGCAGGCACAGCCACCCAACGCAGCGCCTCAGCCACGCCCTGCCGATGCGCGTGCTGAAATCCGCAGCTATCACTTCGAGGACACCGGAGAAGAGCTTCCCTATGCCCTCTACGTTTCTTCAAAGGTGAAGCCACAAGAGCAGAGCCCTCTCATCATTGCGCTGCACGGACTGGGCGGCTCGCACACTTCTCTGGTAAGAGACAGGGCGATAGATCTGGCAGAAGAACACGGTTACATCCTGGTTGGCCCCATGGGCTATAACTCGCGCGGCTGGTACGGCATTCCTGATGTCCCTGATCTTCGCGGCGATGCCGAGACCGACCCCGCCAACCGGGATGAATTGAGCGAAAAGGATGTGATGAATGTATTGGCCATGGTCCGCGAGGAATTCAATATTGACGACAAGCGTATCTACCTGATGGGGCATTCCATGGGGGGTGCGGGCACGCTTTATCTTGGTGTAAAGCACGCGGATATCTGGGCAGCAATTGCCGCTATTGCGCCTGCTGCTTTCTGGGTTGATCCACAATCACTGGTAACGGTGCCTGACATGCCCGTGTTCATTGTCCATGGCACAGAAGATACGGTGGTGCAGGTGGATGTTTCCCACCGCTTCGTCAATGTGCTGCAAGCCAATGAAATGGATTACGAATTCCAGGAAATCCCGGATGGCGACCACGGTTCGGTAATTCCTGATGGCATGCCCGGCATTTATGACTTCTTTGGCAAACATAAAAGGGAACAGCGATAGACATGCACAAAACAGACATGCACAAATCCGGGATAATACTTTTCATTTCTTCACTCTTGATGACATTGAACGCCTGCAGTGATGCCGGGACGGGTCAGGCCCAATCCAGCCAGAGCACATCTGCGCCTGTTGACAACACCATGCCGGCGTTCAATACGACTGCCACCATCCGTGATGTCATGAATACCCTGGTGGATCCACAGGCTGATGCGCTATGGAACTCTGTCAGGTTTGAAGTGGACGAAAACGGGTCACGTGAGATGAGGCCGGAAACTGACGAAGACTGGATGGCGCTCAGAAGAGCTGCAGTGGCGATCATCGAAGGAGGCAACTCGCTGATGATTCCGGGCCGGCGTGTGGCTCCTCCCGGCGCAAGCACTGAATTTCCCGAATACGAATACCTGCCGGATGAAGTTGCAGCCAAACTTGCCAGTGACCCGGTCTCATGGGGCGGATTCGCCCGGGGACTGCAGTCATCAGCGCTGGACATGTTGCAGGCCATAGAAGCGCGGGATGCAGACCTGCTTTCAGAGCTGGGAGCTGCCCTGGATACCGCGTGTGAGGATTGCCACTCGCTGTACTGGTACCGGACAGAAAATCCCTGAAGAAGTCCGTGCGACACTGAGAGGAGCTGTGGCGGGATTACGCCATTACTTGGAGGTGAGCACCCAGATGCCATCCCAGGTTTCAGGGTCGATGTTGGCTTTCAGGTGATCACAGCGTTCCACATAGAGTTTGGCACATTTGTCCCCCGGATTGAGGCCCAGCACCTGCTCGAACAGTTTGCGCCCCTGATCCCATCTGGCCGCACGGTAGCATTCCATGGCATCACGGAATACTGCAGCGCCTCGATCATGTTGGGATAGCTGTCATCTGTGTGGTAATCCAGCAACTCGTAAATACCCACAGGTTCTGTCTTCCCCTTGACCACCACATGGTCTACCAAGCGGTGGCGATAGCTGGATTTCAATCCATCAAGTGTGGTCTGGCTGACCAGAATGTGGGAACCGTAAATCTTGTTGGCACCTTCCAGGCGTGATGCCAGATTCACCCCATCACCGATCACTGTGTAGTCCATGCGTTTCGGGGATCCTATGTTGCCGGATATCACGTGATCGGTATTGAGGCCGATGCCGATATCAATGGTCTGCCTGCCCGTCTGCCGCAGGCCCTCGTTGAAAATTCGCAGCTCCTTCATCATGCGGATGGCAGCCTTGACGGCACGATCCGGGTCATCGTCATGCGGGAAAGGAGTACCGAAGATCGCCATGATTGCATCTCCGATGAACTTGTCCAGCATGCCACCTTCATCTGTCACCACATCGACCATGCGGGTGAAATACTCGTTCAGCAGTTCCACGATGCCTTGCGCGCCCAGTGATTCGCTGAGTGTAGTGAAACTGCGAATATCGGAAAACAGGATTGTAGCCACACTGTCCTGACCACCAAGCATCTCCCCACCCTCGTCCATCAGCTTGTCGGCAAGACTGGGATCCATGTAGCGCGACATGGTGGTTTTCATACGGACCTCAGAACTGATGTCTTCAAGAAGCAGCATGATACCCAGTCGCTCATCGTCCTTGCCCTTCAGTGGCAGGATGGTGGAATTCACCGACGCTGAACTCCCTCCACACTGCAAAGATGCATCCATCATGATGTCTACAGTCTGGCTATGGTCCACTGCACTGATCTTGTCGAGCAGCCACTGATTGCTGCTGCCGAAAAAGTCGGTGGCTTTTTTGCCTACCACATCCTTCTCGGCGGTCTGCAGGATGCGCAGGCCGGCCCTGTTGCAGGTCACAATGGCGCCGTCATTGTCGAGCGTCAGCACCGCATTGGACATACTCTCGAGCATGCTTTCGTTATAGTTCTTCATCTGTTGCACATGCTGGAAGAGACTGGCGTTCTCCAGTCCGATGGCGATCTGCGAGGTAAAGGCAGTAAGACGCTGTTCGTCTTCATCCGTGAACGGACCACCTTTCTTGTTGAGCACCTGCGTTACCCCGATGATCTTGCCGTCCTTGTTACGGACCGGACAACACAGCATTGAGCGGGTGAAATATCCGGTTTGTTTGTCCACGGCCGGATTGAAACGCAAGTCTGCATAAGCGTATGGAATATTTACCGACTGCCCCGACCTGAACACAGCTCCAGCTATACCGGCATTGTTCGGAAACCGCAGTTCAGTGGCTCCAAGACCCTGCCCGATCTGGGTATAAAGCTGGTTGTTGCGTTCGTCGTTGAGGAACAGGGTTGACCTGTCGGCATTCAGGATTTTGGTAATGGCTGACATGATCATCTGCAACAGGGGCACCAGATTGATTTCGGAAGAAACATCCGACACTACCCGCAGGAATTCAGCCTCCTGCTCCCTCAGTGAATGCATGCGCTCTACGTAGATCGTACCCTGCAGCACGATCGCCACCTGGGTAGAAATGGCCTCCACCAGCGACAGATCCTCATCGGTAAAATCACCATCCACCTTGTTCAGGGTCTGGGCTACACCAATGACTTCACCCCGCACGGTCCGTACAGGTACACAGAGAATGTTGCGAGTGGTGAAGCCGCTTTTCTGGTCTATGCTCTGGCTGAAATGGGGATTGGCGTATACATCTTTCACGATTTTTGCCTTTCCTTCCGTAAACACCCAGCCAGCAATACCGGTATTGTTCAGAAAACGGATTTCCCGCTCGATGCCACCCAGCGCTATACGTGAATAGAGTTCATCGGTCTGGGGATCATTAAGGAACAGACTCCCGCGTTCAGAACCGGTTACTCGGGTAATTTGCTCAACAATAATCCGCAACTGGTCATCCAGGTTTTCTTCACTGGCAACTTTATGGGAAATATCAAGAACCAGTTCAGCTATATGCCGATTGGAACGCCGTGGCTTGCGTTTTGTTCTTGTGCTTTTGACCTTGTCGTCCATCATCTGTTCTCCAGTTGGTCCCGCAACGATCTGATGGTCTCGCGCAGCTCGGCACTTTCCAGTTCGGCCATTCTGCGTTGTTCGCGCAATGTTTCCTCGCTGTTCAGTCGCGTCAGTTCCAGTTTTTCACGAAGGCTGGCAATTGTCTGTTCCAGTTGCTGATGCTGGGCATGAGAGGCGGCCCGTTCCCGCTGCAGGGAGCTTTCACCTTCAAGACTTGTCTGCTCAAGTTGATCACGCAGGGACTTTGCAATATCCGAAAGTTGCTGCTCTTCGGCACTCCACTGGGCCCTGTTGTGCTGCAGGTCCTCGGACATATCAAACTTCAGTATTTCCATTTCCTCTCGAAGTCTGGTGACAGTTTCCCTCAGCATGGCAATCTCCGAGGACTGCTCATTGATCGCTTTCTGTACTGCCTGCCCCTTTTCAATCTGCAGATTGTCAATTTCCGTCCTCAGGACCTTCACGCTTTCCCGCAGATACTCAGCCTCTTTGACAGCTACCCTGATGGCCTCCTCCACTTTTTGCGCAGTGTCTGCGTGACAGTTGTCCAGTGCAGTCCTCAATGCTGAAATGGTATTGCGCAGGTGCCTGATTTCCTTCTGGCTTTCCAGAGGATTCATCTGCTCTTCGCTACCGGTCTCAACCGGGGGATCGGGGTCCTGCATAAATATGCCTTTGAGGATAGTGTCTGGAACCGGAAGCATAAACAGGCAACTGTCTTGTGGTCCAGCATGCACACTATACAAAACCTAACAGGATGCCGCAGTGAGGCATTTGATCCAGGGCATATGTTCTTCTCTTGCAGTCCATCAGGGGCTGGTGTTCAGATGAAGCGGTGTTTACTCTCACCGATACAGCTCTTTTGCACGAGGACCGGACATGGAACTGGTGGATTTTCTCTAATTGATGGCAGAAAAAGAGGCTTCTGATCTCTTCTGCAGCGTTGGCGCACCAATCAGCATGAAACTGCAGGGGGAGACTGTACCAGTATCCCGCAATGTCCTGCAGCCCGGCCAGGTGAAAAAACTGGCGTACTCGCTTGTTTCGGAAGAACAGCAAAAAATCTTTGAGGCCGAAATGGAACTGAACGTGGCATTCGACCTCAAGGACATCGGTCGCTATCGTATCAATCTGTACAGGCAACGCGGGGATGTAGCCATGGTCATCCGCTACATGCGCTCCCGCATCCCCGATATCGACACCATCAACATGCCAGCTGTCCTCAAGCAACTGATCATGGAACCGCGCGGATTGATCCTGGTGGTCGGGGCCACCGGATCCGGCAAGTCGACAACATTGGCATCAATGCTGGAATACAGGAACCAGCACAAGCGTGGCCATATCCTCACAATTGAGGAACCGGTGGAATTTGTCTACGAGCACAAACAGTCTGTGGTTGACCAGCGGGAAGTGGGGCTGGATACACTCAGCTATGCCAATGCAGTGAAGAATGCGATGCGAGAAGCACCTGATGTCATCCTGATCGGTGAGATCCGCGACCGCGAAACCATGCAACATGCGACAGCCTATGCCGAAACCGGGCATCTTTGTCTTTCAACATTGCATGCAAACAATGCCAACTAGGCTATCGATCGCATCATCAATTTCTTCCCTGATTCGGCCCATCACCAGCTGTTGATCGACCTCGGGCAGAACCTGCGGGCCGTGATCTCCCAGCGACTGGTAAAGGGCATTGACGGCAAGCTGGTACCGGCCGCAGAAATCATGCTGAGGACTTCCTATATTGCCGAGCTGATCGAAAGACGCCAGATAGACAAGCTCAAGGAAGCCATGGCCCAGGGTCGGGAGGAAGGCATGCAGACCTTTGACCAGTCACTGTACGATCTGGTCAGGAATGGGAAAATCAGCCAGGAAACAGCATTGCAGCATGCCGACTCCCGCACCAACCTGGCGCTGAAGCTGCGCCTTGAAAATGCAGGCGGTGGCAGCAAACCGGATGAAGAACTGCAGTTGAAGGAAGACAACGCGGGCACCTTCCTGGGGAAACGCCCGGATCAAATTTAAGCACAGATTCTATAACAAACTCAAAAATGCCACTTGCATGAGGACACAATCAATACAGGACCTTTCAAATGCAAATCGGACATTTCAATAACAGTGATCAATGGCAGTAATTTTTCAGAATTCATCTTCGACACTGCCCGCTGCGCAGGGCTGCTGTGAGGTTTTACTGCGGGCATCGTGCTTACAGCGCCGACTACAAAATTCCAGCTCATCCCAAAATCGCCACCATACCTTGCGCCAATTGAATGTAGAACCACAATACTGGCAAGTTTTAACGTGTAACTCGGCTTTGTTACAACTCATCTGGAAAGCTTGTTCAGAGAACCGGTTCAATAGCGACTAATTGTGCCCAACAAACAAAAATGAATCATTCGTGAGCCATCCTTGCTGTTTACGTCAGTTGATGCAAAAAAGATCAACGTAAGCCACTTGAGATGTGATCCGTGCCCGGGAAAAATCAGTATACAGGGCATCTGATAAAACCTTTCCCTTGTTACAGAGACCCTGATGACGGTGACTTCTGCCAGCAAGCACTCTCCTGCCCTGCCACATCTGCTGATGTTTGCCGGTGTACTGCCCTTTCTGGCAGGGGCTGTGCTATTACTTGCAGGTGTCAGCAGCCTGCCAGTGCTGGGATTGACAAGTTCAGCCGTGGCCAGTTATGGCCTGGTTATCGTGATCTTCCTGACTGGCATTCACTGGGGACAACAGTTGTCACTGGGCAAGGCGGCTTCGGGGCTGTTCATATTCAGCAATGTGATTGCGGTGATGGTATGGCTGGCATGGCTGCTGATTCCACAGCGCTACTTTCTTGTATTTCTTGTTTTGCCCTTTACAGCCATACTGGCAGTTGATCGAAAACTGATGAATACCGGCGTGCTGGCCCGCGCTTACCTGCGTTCCAGAGCAGCCATCACATTGCTGGTAATCTTCTGTCTGCTTGTCACGGCTTCACTGTCATGACCCGGATTGCCATCATCGGTGCATCAGGTGGCATCGGCAAAGCCTTTGTCGAACACTATGCCGGCAGGGAAGAAACAGCGCTGATCCATGCATTTTCACGGTCAGGTCATGTTTTCACTCACAACAATGTCCAGTCATTCTCCATAGATATTGCAGACCCTGTCAGTATTGAGCACGCCGCGGCATCTGTTGCTGATTACAGTCTTGATCTGGTTATTGTGGCTACAGGTATTCTGCATGCTGATGATGGTTTGCCACTGCAGCCGGAGCGTGCACTGCACGAACTGGATGCAGAAAAGATGCAACGAGTATTTGCCATCAACACCATTGGTCCTGCCATGTTGATGAAATATTTTCTGCCCTTGCTGAATAAAAAAACACGCAGTGTCTTTGCTGTACTTAGCGCCCGGGTTGGCAGTATCAGCGATAACAGACTGGGCGGATGGTACAGTTACCGGGCCAGCAAGGCTGCCCTGAATATGCTGGTTAAAACTGCCGCTATTGAAACCCGACGCCTTGACAGACATGCCATTGTGGTTGGTCTGCACCCGGGTACTGTAAACAGCAATCTTTCCAGACCATTCCAGGCGAGAGTGGCAAGGGACAAGCTTTTTTCACCGGCTTATTCAGTGGAGCGACTGGCAGAAGTACTGGACAATCTGGATCCCGCTGACAGCGGAGGCTGTTTTGCCTGGGACGGACAGAGGGTGCCGGCCTGAAGATCCTGTCCATGTCTTGTGCATGTCAGGCTGATAGCGGAAATATTTCCAATCCGGCCAACGCTGCAGAAACTCAGCAAATTCGCACCCGGGAATAATTTCTGTAATTCAAACCAGACACCACCACCAAGCGACGAATTTGCTGCAGAGACGAAAATACATGATAAAATCAGCGGTCCACATGCCCGTGTATAACAGAATAAACAATTACAAACTGTTTAACCGTCAATCAAATATAAGTCCAAAAGAGAGTAAACCCATGACCAGATTTTCGAGATCCATTCTGGCCGCTGCACTACTGACTGCCAGTGCACTGATCCTGGCATCATGCTCAGGAGATCAGTCTGCCGAAACCGCATCAAATACCTCACCAGCTGCTGCCGCAGAATCCGCTGCTGCTGCCAGTACAGTCGCTGGCTTTGCCCAGGTGAGTCAGGCACGTTTGAATAATGCTGCAAACGAACCCTCACAATGGCTGATGGACGGTGGCACCTATGACATGCGCTACTACAGCCCGCTGGATGAGATAGACCGCGACAACATCAATGAGCTTGGTCTGGCCTGGTATGCCGACTACAACGTCAACCTTTCCCAGCAGGGTGCTCCCCTGTTTGTAGATGGTGTGATCTATGTTTCAACTGCCTGGAGCATGGTCAATGCCTTCGATGCCCGCACCGGAGAGCTGCTGTGGCACTACGACCCCCAAACTCCGCGCGAAATCGTTTCCCGTGTTTGCTGTGGCATCGTCAATCGCGGTGTTGCCGCCTATAACGGTCATATCTTCCTGGGTACCCTGGATGGTTATCTGGTTGCCATCAATGCCGAAACCGGTGAGGAAGACTGGCGCAAACTGACTGTGGATCCGAATGAGCCTTATACCGTGACCAGCGCCCCGCATGTGATCAAGGGGCAGGTATTACTGGGTAACTCCGGTGCTGAAAAAGGCGTGCGCGGTTATATTGGCGCCTATGATGCCGAAACAGGTGAAGATCTGTGGCGCTTCTACACAGTACCGGGCAATCCGGAGCTGGGCTTTGAAAACGAAGCAATGGCACTGGCCGCAGAAACCTGGAGTGGCAACTGGTGGGAGCTCGGTGGTGGCGGTACCGTGTGGGATGCCATCGTCTATGATGATGATACCAACCTGATCATGTTCGGTACCGGTAATGGTACGCCCTGGGATCAGCGTGCACGTGATCCGGAGGGTGGTGACAACCTGTTCATCGCCTCCATTCTGGCTGTGGATGCCGACACCGGAGAGTACGCCTGGCACTATCAGGCCACGCCGGGTGATACCTGGGACTACGATGCCATGAGCCCGATGATGCTCGCCGATCTGGAAGTGGACGGTGAAATGCGTCATGTACTGATGCAGCCAAACAAGAACGGCATGATGTATGTGCTGGATGCCGCCACTGGTGAGCTGCTGCGTGGTTATCCGTTTACCGAAGTGAACTGGAACACCGGCATCGACATGTCAACCGGTCGGCCTATTGAAGTGCCTGAAGCCCGCTGTGATGCCGATAACATGTTCAACCTCGCGCCAGGTGTACAGGGTGGCCATGGCTGGCATTCCAACAGCTACAACCCGGAAACCGGTTACATCTATATTGCCACCCAGCAGGCCTACTTCGTCATGCAGAGCGACGAGAATTACACACCTGTAGGTGGTGACGGCAACAATCTGGCCATCAACATGGGCGCCAACGCCGCCTATGCCCGCGAGAACCCCGGTGCGCCTGGCGGATTTGTCGGCTATGTGTCTGCCTGGGATCCCGTTGCAGGTGAGGAAATCTGGCGCAGTGAGGAAAACCCCGGCCCGACAGGTGGCGTCATGAGCACAGCCGGTGGACTGGTGTTCTCCGGCGGTGGCAACAACACCAATGAGTTCCGTGCCTACGATACCCGTACCGGCGAAAAACTCTGGTCCTTCGATACCCAGACAGGTGTGGTTGCTTCCCCGATCACTTTCGGGATGGATGGCAAACAGTATGTAGCTGTAAGCGTTGGCATCAACCAGGCCGGCAACTACTATGCACCCAACTACTCACGCCTGCTCGTCTTTACCCTGGGTGGCGATGCCACACTGCCACAGCCGATCAGCTTCACTCCTCCCCAGCTCAACCCGCCAGCCCTGACAGCCACGGCAGCTGAAGTCGCAACCGGTGGAGAGTTGTACAACAGCCACTGCTCACTTTGTCATGGCAATGGCGGCCTTTCACGTGGCGCCAACTTCCCGAATCTGCTGGTAAGCCCCATGCTGAATGTGCAGGAAGGTTTCGACTCGGTGGTACTGACAGGTGTCAGGGCCCAGAACGGCATGGTGAGTTTTGCCGACCGTCTGGACGCTGAAGATACAGCCAACATCCGTTCATTCCTGGTTTCACAGGCCATAGAAGCACTGGCCAGGGAACAGGCAGCACCGGTAATCGAGTCGGTAGATACCCAGGATGTACATACCGATGAAGAAGAAACAGCTGAAAACTGATTCTCCATGTGGATAAAAAAACGCCGGGCATTGCCCGGCGTTTTCATTTTTGGGATAAACTGCCAACACAAAACCGGATAATAATGCCCAGAGCATAGCGTCAGAGGGGATTCCATGCGTTCATTTGCAAAGCACAATCTGCTGTTACTGTTGTTATCAACCCTGCTCAGTTCCTACAGTTCAGGACAACCCGGCAGCAGGACAAACAACCTGCCCGAAACTCCAGTTGCTGTGGCACTGCCGTCCATCGAAGCGATGACAGGCAGCGGCCCTGTCTATGACAGCTCCCCTTCCCTGTGGCCAGGTCATGACATTGCAGCCTACAACTATGAAGTAAACGAGTACCTGATTTCAGGTACAGCCGCAGGCAAGCCCTACAAAACGCGCATGGTCATTCGTAAACCCGCAGACAACAGTCTTTTCAGTGGTATTGCCATTGCCGAAGCCATGCATCCGGCAGGCTTTGCCCATGCATTTGAGCTGAATTCCGTGTATGTCATGGATGAAGGGCACATAACCGTTGAAATCGTCACCAGCGGTTTTGAACAGATACGCGACCTCAACGCCGAACGCTACGGCATGCTTGATCTGAGTGTGGACCAGACCAATGAAATTCTGGCGCAGGCCGGTGCCTTGATCAAAAGTGCCAACAGTCCGCTTGCAGGCATGGGCCTGCGCAAGATGGTACTGTGGGGCTCCTCAGCCAGCTCCAGAATACTCACGGACTATCTGCCGGCTCACAAGGTCTACAAATTGGCTGACATGTCCAATATCTATGACGGGTTCATGCCCACTTCGAACGGCACCAACATCCAGGCTGTGGATGTACCCATGATCCAGATGCCCACCCAGCATGAGTTCCAGAATGTAGCTACCGCTCATCAGGACAGCGATGAACCAGGCAGCCAGTACAGATCCTATGAGTTTGCAGCGCTGGGGCATTTGGCAGCACGGCACAATGTGCGTCTGGACAACAACCAGTGTGAGCAGCCCATTTCCAACCTGACCCTTGAACCCTTCTTTTCAGTGGGTCTGCATTACCTGCTGCAGTGGGTGGATACCGGCAAAGTTCCACCGAGAGCAGAGCGGGTGCTGCTGGATCGCAACGTAGATAATGATGGCTCGCTTATGGTGCTTGATGAGTACGGCAATCCTGTGGGTGGCATACGTAATCCCTATGTGGATGTGCCTGTAGCAACCTACCATGCCGGTAATGTGCCCTCGCCTGCCGGCAATCCGGCATATGCCGTTTTGTGCCGGCTGTCCATGTGGGATGAAAATTTCTCACCTGCGCAATTGCGCGCCATGTATGGAAACCGGGATAACTACCTGCGCCAGTTCGAAGCCAGTCTGGATGATGCAGAAGCCAAAGGATGGTCCTTGCCTGTGTACCATGAGCTGATCCTGGAAGATGCGCGGGCTGTGCAGTTCTGACGCGGGATATGGGCGCGCACGCGCGCCCCTACGGTTCACGGACTGCGCCTGATTCCAGTTCATAGAGTTCATCCAGAATGATTTTCCACTGCGAATACTGGATGCCGGCACCATTGGTCAGCGACACAATCCTTTCGTTGAAAATTTCACTTTCAGGGCGCACCAGTTCATCCAGGCTGAATCCCGCTTCAGCCAGCGCCATCGCATAGTATTCCGTGCGCCATCCCGAATTGAGACTGTTGCTTCGCGAGTTGTACAGAGGACTGCGTCCCATGCCGAAACGTGTCTCGAACGATTCGGTAAAATCCTTGTCCAGGAAATCGGAATACTCGCTGTCACGCGACAATCTCAACAACCAGGCATTGATCAGCTCGGTAATGCGCAGACTGCGGTCCAGAAACAGCAGATAGGGTTGCTCTATGCCCCTGACAAACAGATCGTAACGATCCTGCAGAGTATCAATCAGGACATCATTGCGCTGGCGCATGTCTGCGATACGGCTGTAGATCGGATCATCTGCCGATGGCAGGCGTGTGAGCACCAGCGCATCATTACCGGACTGCAGATATTGCCCATAAACTTCAGGAGCAAGCTCTCGTGCAAACTGCATGTCGGTAAACTGCCTGAGCCTTGCCATTGCAGCCTCATCGTATCTGCGCTTCCGCCAGGCAAGCATGTCGTTGGCAATCCGGTTGAATATTGCCGCGAAGGGAAATGGTGGAACTGTACCAATTTCCTTGTTGTCTTCACTGTTGATGATCTGCACATACTGCCTGTTGAACCAGACTCTCTCTGATGCATCACGCACCTCAATGACAATACGCAGGGTTTGCCCATCTGACTGCAGTATAGTGCCACTGACCATGAGATCCGCACGCGTCAAATCTCCCGGTTGCAGTGTTACCCTTCCCCAGTGACCGGACTCTTGCAGCGTAACTGCCATTTGCCAGCTCAGGTATCTGCTTTCGGCAAAGCGAAGCCCATCAATTACCGAGCCGATTTCCGGATCAACTTCTTCAACAAGGGGTACAAACACGGTAATCCCGATATCCAGCAGTGCCTCTTCGGCAAGATTGTTCTGCTCGGCAATCGCAAGGGTTTCTTCTGGTGATACCTTGGTAAGCGTACAGCCAATTGAAAGCAGCAAGACGCCAAGGGAGCAAAATTGTCGGAGAATGTGCTTCATTCCAGGTCGGTGCCAGAGTACTGCCATCAGCAATGCAGATCGGAAATTACAGGATAACTTGCAGCTTTGGCACACGCTACCGGGATGACAAGCGTTTTGTACCCGGGTCAGAATCTGAAAGTGTAATTGAATTTCAGTGACAGATCGGCATTGGTCGATTCGAAGTTATTGTCTCTGTCCCTGTCTTCCAGTCCCCAGTTCAGCACCAGAAAGGCCTGCTGCCCTGCTCGCGGTATCCAGACCAGGCGGCTGTTCAGACCCAGATTTTCAGAGACATTGTCGTACTGGATCAGGTTGCTCCAGGACCACATGGCGGAAAAGGCATACTGTGCATTGAGGCTGTACTGGCGTACTGTGAAATTGCCTTCGGGCAGCTTGATATAGTCTTCCCCATAACTGAGTGACATGCTCAGGTTGCGATTGGGCCGGAAATTCAGCTGCCCCCGCTGTTCGTAATGTTCACCGGTAAAGTAATCCCCGGCCGTAAAAAAGATATTGCCACTGAACAGGCGTTGTTGACCCAGCTGGAACCCGAAAAAGGTCTCGAGAAAATTGTATTCACCAGGTGCCAGGGTAATGGTACGGCTTCTGTCAGGAGCCCTGTAAATCGTAAAGGGACGCAACAGGACTTCAGTATTGTAGATCCACCGGTTGATGAAAGTATCACCCTGGTTGTTGTTGATGGAAACACGGGTGCCCAGATTCTGGGAGCTGACCTTGCCATCGATCAGGGTTTCCGAACGATAGCCCTCTACCGCACCCAGCACAGAACGCAGAAAGCCTCCGGGTGGCAGAAAATGACGATAACCCATGTATCCATGTTGCTCGTCTACATCTGTGCGATTGACAAAACCCACTGCCGGATAGAAATTCTTTTCAGTACGCTTGAAATGGATGGCACCTTGTGGTCCCTGACTGTTGGGCAAGCTGAAACCCAGGCCCCAGGATGCATTGTCGAGGTCAGCCTTTCCTTCGGTATCGCTCTGCTGGTAGAAGGCATAGGTTTCCACGGTGTTGCCTCGCAAACCCGGGTTGCGGTAACGGAAATCGGCACCTGCCAGTGTATTGCCATTGTTTGATTGCGGATCTCCATCGGTAATGATGCCGCCAAGCTGTATCCTGGTACCCAGGTTATATACTGCACGGCCAATAAAGATATTGGTGGCATCAACTCCCGTTAAGGGCGCTTCGTCCTGGTTGATCAGCAAGGTACCGATATTCCAGTTGTTTATTCGACCGCTGAGTTTTGCGCCTGCCACAATGTCCACAGGCTGACCGGATGAGTCGAGGCCGATCTTGCGCGAAAAGAATGGCCGCCCGTTCTGTCGGGCCGGACCAGAAGCGGAAGGTGAACCATTGCCCGCCGTCTGGTTGAATCCGCCCCTGCCAATCTGGCCGAATTCAAAGATATCAACATCGCGCAGAAAAAAGTCGCGCTTTTCTGGAAAGAAAAGGTTGAAGCGGGTGAGATTGACCTGTCTGTCATCCACTTCAGTAGCAGAAAAATCGGTATTGATGGTGAGCGAGGCATTCAGCTGGGGAGTCAGTTTGTAGAATACATCCACCTGGGGTTCGTAACTGATTTCCGATGTACCGGGTGTAGTGAATGCGCGCTGCTGGCGCACAGCCAAAGAAGGCACAATATCCAGACCTGTGCCCTGACGCAGCCCTGACAGTCCCGTGATCATGCCGGAAGTGCTGGGATTGATTTCCCGGTTACGTGACATCCAGGCAATACTTTCGCCACTTCTGCGGCGAAGCCGGTTGAAATTGATGCCCCAGGTGCCTGAGTCGGGATTGAATGACAGGGTTTGCAGCGGAATCCGGATTTCAGTGGTCCAGCCCTGGTTGTCAGTAGTCGATCTGGCTTCCCAGATACCTTCCCAGTTTCCTTCCACATCATCTATATTCTGGAACAGTCCATCCCAGCGCACCCCATTGGCATTGACCTCGAAACGATAGCCATTGCGCCGGTCCAGATAGGGGTCAATTATCACGGCGAACAGGTCATCCGAATTCAATCCCTGGCCCTGCCTGAGTACCTGTGCCGAAATCTGGCTGGCTTCGGCCTCGAACATTCTGGCACCGATGTACAGTGAGTTTTCCGAATAGAACAGCCTTACCTCGGTACGCTCAAAAGGTTCAACATATTCCTGGGGAAATACCTGGTGCAGATCAGTGATCACCAACGCGTCTGACCATACGCTTTCATCCAGACGACCATCTATGTCCGGCCGCTGGGCAAGCATGGGGATTTCTGCAGTCTTGGTATCGGTATTCTGGGCCAGAGACGAGAGCGGCAAGCACAACAGCAGGGACAAAAGCCTGATGCAGCTTTTTAACATCATGTTTTCTGTCCTCATCAGCAGCCGGTTATGCCATGTCTGGTTCAGAACCTCAAGGTATAGTTGTATTTGAATGTCAGATCATTGCTTACTGAATGGAACTCGTTATCGCGATCAGCGTCCTGCAATCCCCAATTGAGCACGATATACATTTCACGTCCCGGCTGCTGTATCCACCACAGACGGCTGTTGATACCCATGCCTTCGCTGACGTTGTCATACTGGATACGATTGGACCAGACCACGTCTGCCGTGAAATTGATCATTGAAGTCAGTGAAATCTGTCTTACAGTAAAGTCACCCTGGGGGAGCTCGATTGCGTTTTCCGAGTAACGCGTCTGGAAATTGTAGCCGGGGATGGGCTGCCAGGTAACATTCACACTGCGCTGGAACTGTTCACCGTCGTAATAGTCTCCCTTGCTGATGTTTACACTACCGGCAAGTTTACGTTGTCCTGAGCTGGAGATGCCTGCTTCAACCCTGCTGAATTCGTAGTCTCCGGGTGGAATTACAATGGTTCTGCTTCCATCAGATGCACGGTAGATGGTGAAGTTGCGACTCAGGTTTTCTCGTTGACGCACCAGTGCAATATTGACGAGATCGTTGGCATTGTTGTTGGCATTCATGCGCACATCGACAACTTCTGAAATCAGGGCACCCGTATTGAGGTTACTGTTGCGATAGCTGTCAAAACCACCATAAACACTGCGCAGTGTGCCACCAGGTGCAAAGAAGTGTTTGTAACCGAAATCCAGGGCATGGTCCTCAATGCCACGCTGATTCACAAAACCCAGTGCCGGATTGAAATCATTTTCTATACGCTTGTAGGCATAACCGCCTCGCCAGCCATTGCTGTTGGGGGCACTGACACCCAGCCCCCAGGCACCGTTCTGGTTGCCGGTGAAGGCATCACTGTCGCTCTGCATGTACCAGACTTCTCCTTCCACTGCCTTGCCACCCGGCAACCGGGAATTGCGATAACGGAAGTCTGCACCAACCAGCGAATTGTCACGGTCACTGCGAGTATCACCGGCAGTGGCTATAACGCCTACCTGTGATTCCTGCAGTACGTTGTAGGCAGCCCTGCCAACAAATACGGTCTGGGCATCGAGACCGATGGCATCATCTTTTCCCTGGTTGACCACCAGTGAACCCAGGTTCCAGTTACCTTCCCTGCCACTGACCTTGACACCGGCATTGAGGTCTATCGGCGAACCTGTGGGGCTCAGGCCAATGGTCCTCGAAAAGAAGGGCCTGCCATTCTGCGCGGCAGAATTGGGGATCGCATCATTGCCTTCCTGACCGAAAACCGTACCGCTGCCAATGCGTCCAAATGAGAAGATGTCGGCATCTCGGGTGAAGAAATCCCGCCGCTCCGGAAAAAACAGATTGAAACGTGACAGGTTTACTACCCTGTCATCCACTTCAGTAGCAGAAAAATCCGTATTCAGTGTCAGTGCCGCATTCAACTGCGGTGTGATCTTGTAGAACATGTCAAGCTGGGGTTCGAAGCTGTCCTCCTGGGAGCCGGGTATCCCGAACTTCTTTTCCCTGCGTGCAAGGAAATATGGCACTACATCCAGACCCACGCCCTGCTGCAAACCTGTCATGTTGGAAATTGTGCCGGCAATACTGGGATTGATCAGACGGTTACGGCTGATCCAGGCGATTTCCTCACTGTTGCGCCGGATGGTGCGACGAAAGTTTATTCCCCATTGCGTGTTATCCGGATTGAAGGAAAGACTCTGGTAGGGAATACGGATTTCCGTGGTCCAGCCCTGCTCATCAATATTGGATTTGGCCTGCCAGATACCGGTCCAGTTTCTGTCCACACCCGAGACGTTCTGATAAAGACCTTCTACTCGCACACCGTTGGCATTGATCTCGAAAATATAACCATTGCGACGATCAAAATAGGGATCAAGGACTATATTGAATGTGTCGTCATTGGGCAGCCCCTGCCCTTGTCTCCTTACATTGGCACGGATCAGTGAGGGATCATCCTCATACATGCGCGCAGCCACATACAGAGCGTTGTCGGAATACAGCAGGAAAATTTCAGTCTTCTGGCTTGGTTCGCCATATTCCACCGGATTCATCTGATGCATGTCGGTAACGACAGCTGCCCTTGCCCATTCATCGGCTTCCAGAATGCCATCTATGCGAGGTTCATTGGTGGTTCGGACCATCTCCACAATTTTGCTGCCAGTGGTCCCTTCAACGCCGCTGTTGCCGATTTGGGCAGCCCCCTGCAAAGGGAAAATCAACAAGGCAGCAAGTGAAATGAACGGGACTAGAGAGGAATGGGAATTATTGCGAAAAAGAACTGGCATGACTCGCCCGGGTGCCTCTGATAAAAGCCGCAAAGGATATAGGCACGCGCTGTCAGGAGCCACGCAGAAACGCTGTATCTTGAGGCCTTGCGGCCAAGTTTCTCTTTGTTTGCACAATGAAAGTACAACAGTCCGGATCCGGCCTGTTACATACCTCCCGACAGGACCATCCAGTTCGGCTCGGCTACCGGTTCAAGCTTCCCAGTGCTGCAGTCGCTGGCGTAGCAAATCACACTCTTCGCGCAGGGCTTCGACTTCATCGATCAGATCCAGCACCAGCACAAGAGAAGATACATGGACATCAAGATCGCGATGCAAACGCCAGGCTTTCTGGAGCTTCAGCATGGCTTCAGCCCGGAACTGCCAGTTCTGGCGATCGGTGCCCCGCACTTCTGCTATCCCGTATTCAACACACTGGATGACAAATCCTTCATCCAGCCTGCTGCACTCTACCAGTTCCACAAACGAGTAAACCGGATTGTTGTCATCCAGTATGGCATGCCTGCTCATTGCCCTTTCCCCCAATGTGATCTCGGATTGCTGGTGTTATCTTTTTGCAATGCTTCGTAGTGGGCTTTGTCAGTGTCAGATATCTTATCCGGCATTACGAGTTTGAGTGCCACGAAGAAATCTCCGGGTTCACTACCCGGCATGCCCTTGCCTGCAAGGCGCAGTTTCTGTCCACTTTGGCTACCGGCCGGAATCTTCACCCGGGTTTGCCCCTGCAGCGTTGGTACTGTGATCTGCGCACCGAGTGCCGCTTCATGAGGCAGTATCGGAACCACAAGGGATATGTGTTTGCCTTCCACAGTGTAAAGCGGGTGTGGGGCTATCCTGATTCTGACCAGTACATCACCTGCAGCTTCTCCACCCAATCCGGGGGCACCCTGCCCCTTGAGACGAAGAATGCTGTTGTCTGCAGTACCGGGCGGTATTTTCAGCTTCAGTTTTTTGCTGCTATGCGAGATCAGACCGTTTGCTTCTGCAACCGGCACTCTGATATCCAGCATCTGCTCGCTGCCAAGACAAGCTTCTTCCAGCAGCAAGGCGAGATCGGCATGGACATCCTCCCCCCGCATACGCATCCCCTGCTGCTGCCCGTAACTGCGATGAAAACCACCATTTCTGCCGAAAATGGCTTCAAAGAAGTCGCTGAATTCACCGGTACCATCCCCACTGCCATCATAAAAATGTGTGGCAGACTCCCAGCCAGGTGGTGGTCGGAATTGCCCTCCCTTGCCACGGGTACCCATGTTACGAAGCTGGTCATATTCAGCCCGGCGTTGAGGATCCTTCAATACTTCGTAGGCTTCACCCAGATCCTTGAAATGCTGCTCGGCATTGGCCTCCTTGCTCACATCCGGATGGTAACGTCTGGCGAGCTTCTTGTAGGCCTTCTTGATCTCATCGGCTGTGGCTTTTTCCTCCACGCCCATGATTTTGTAGTAATCCTTGAACTCCACTGTGTTACCTCAATTCCACCTGCCATGTACGACTCCAGTATATATGAGGGCAATTGTGGCAAAGCGCAACTGCAAGGCGTTGATACACGTCAATGCGAATCAGTCATTCACGTGGATATCCGATTTATCAACAAAATGACACAGATCAAGCCGGTTTTCTGCGACGGGGTCAGAATCCTGTTGCTGGCGGTGAGCAGCCTGCAATGAATGAGGATTCTGAAATGACCAAATCATTATTAGTTCTTTTATGCCTTTTGGCAGCACCGGCAACATTCGCTGCCCAGAGCAGTTATATTATCTATTCCGGAGGTGTGGGTCTTGAAGAAAGGGAGCAGGCCCCGGCGAATAGTACGCGACTGGTTTTTATAGATGACACAGGGGATTACCTGTCAGATATCCATGTCGTCATTCGCGACAGCAATGGCAATGAACTGGTCAATACCATGACCAGCGGCCCCTGGCTTGTGCTTGAGCTTCCACAGGGCAGATATACCCTGCGGGCAGAACGCGGGAATGACGCACAGGGAGGCTATATTGAAGGGGGCACGGGCACACGGGAATATGTCTGGATGTTCAGTAGTCGTTAGCAGACTGGTTTATTTACCTTGCCCCATGCCAAAAGGCACGGGGCATTTTTTTAAAAGGTCGGTCCCGTAACCGGAGCTTGGGCTTGAGTTCGCGGGATGGTAATGATGACTTTTGAATCGATGGTCTGATTGGTAATGCCAAGCGGATCGACTTCAGTCGGCAGGGTGAAGGTCCGGGCAAAATGCTGGGTCTGTCTGGAACTGAAAGCTCCATTACCCGTGTTGCTGTTCTCCTCAATGGTCACTTTGCCTTCTATGGTCAATTCCTGATCATTCAACCCGGTAGTCAGTTCCAGACTGCTTTCAGGGGGAATATCCACTGTTACCACATAGGCATCTTCTGTTTCCCCGAAATTGAACTGTGGCTGGCTCTGCAAACCAAAACTGCTGCTGAAACCGAAACTGCCGGACCCGAAAGGTTCAAAACTGAAAAAGGGATCGGCCAGTCCCTTATCTGACATCAACTGTTGCATTCGCTGGTGCATTTCCTGCTGAATGCGATCAAAGTCAGAAAAAGGGTCGGCATTCGCTCCCTGGCCAAAGGGGTCTACCTGTATGCTGGCCCCCGGATTTGCGGGTTGAACTGGTGATGTCAGCGGTTCGGCAGAAGAACCCTGTTGCGGTGTGCCGGGCACTGTGCGGCCAGAATGCTGCCTGCCATTTGCTGTGAGGCAATGCTTTGCAGTTGTGACTGTAACTGGCTCAATTGTGTTTTCATCTGGTTGCCGGTCCAGGTTTGCCAGCCGATCAGGCCTGTTGCGAACACCAGGGCAGCACCCATAAATATGTTGGCAAGTCTGCTTTTCATGTTTCCTCCTGATCAGAATTTTTCGAATATCAAAAAACAAGAACCGGGACGAGCCATCAAAGGCTGCTTACAGACTGCAATCTGGGGCTGGAAAATCTGATTTCAAGCTCATGAAAACATGAATTATTGTTCAAGCCGGCTTGAGAGTGTGGGGAGATCAGGTGTGACTGCAATCCGGAAAATGCGGATTAAATATCATCTATCCGGAAAATGCGCTGGAGCGCATGTCAGAGCGCCCCATGTTCCATATCAGACCGGACGGGGAAATTGACCAACGCCGGATCAAATTGCACCTTGAACTTCGTTCAGGCTTTGGTGTTCTTGCGGATAATACCGACTATTTCCCTGACACATTCCATTCGGGTGTAGTTCTGCCTTACCAGCAGCACGATACGACGTGAAGGAGCTGGCTGCTGGAAATCGATATAGCGGATAGCCGAATTTTCCTGCTGTCCCATTATGGCAAGCTTCGGTAACAAGGTTATGCCTATGTTGGCAGCCACCATGTAGCGCAGGGTTTCCAGACTGGTTGCCTGGAAACGCTTGTCTTCATCGGCGCCAGCACTGAAACAGTAGCCCAAAGCCTGATCGCGCAGGCAATGTCCATCTTCCAGTGTCAGCACCTTGTGCCCTTCCAGATAATCCAGTTTTACCCTTTTCCTGTCTGCAAGCGGATGCTTTTTGCTGACTGCAAGCACAAAGGGTTCATCAAAAAGATCATAAGCCTCGAAATGCTGCATTTCATCGAGCCACGGCAGAATAAGCGCATCCAGTGAGCCGGCATCAAGCATGGCAAGCAACTCGTGTGTGCGGTGTTCATGCAGCATCAATTCGAGATTGGGCAGTCCATCAATCAAGGGCGGCATGATTCCCGGTAACAGATATGGAGCCAGGGTCGGAATAAGTCCGAGATGGAATTCTCCTGACAAGGGATCCCCGAGTGATTTGGCAGTCTGCTCGAGTTCACGAGCGGCACTGAGCACTCGGCGTGCCTTGACCAGCAACTGGATTCCAGCGGGAGTAAGCATGATGTTGCGTGGATGACGCTCTATCAGACTGACACCAAGCTGTTCTTCAAGCTTCATGATCTGTCCGCTGAGCGTAGGCTGGCTGACATGACAGGCTTCGGCTGCTTTGCCAAAGTGGCGATGGGTTTCTATGGCATCCAGATATTCAAGATCGCGTATTTTGATCATCCTGACCTTTTGCTGTTGGCCCAGTGATTCATCTCAATAGGCAAAATATATGGTTTATTGCAAATAATTACCAGCATGCCTATTGAAAAAGATGCAGACACCATTCATTCCTGTTATACCCTGTGGTTCGTCATCCCTGCCCTGCCGATGTTTTTGGTGTTCGCTCTTTTGTATGCAAAACCGGGTTTCTGGCAGGCATTACTGGCCTCTTCACTGTCAACCCTTGTATGCTTTGGTTTGCTTGCGCTGGTGCTGAGGCGCTTCAACATGGATCTGCTGTAAAATGAAAATCATCATTCGCCATTATTATGCATTGCTGATTCTGCTGACCCACTGGCTGCTTTTCAGTTCAACAGCACTGGCACATGGTGTTTCCGGGAATGACGCCGCCTGGCTCGAACAGGCTGAAGGCATGCAACTGATGCCCTTTGTCTATCTGGGCGCCAAGCACATGTTTACCGGCTATGATCATCTGCTGTTTCTGGCAGGCGTGATTTTCTTTCTTTACCGCATGCGGGATGTGGCTCTTTATGTCAGCCTGTTTGCAGTTGGCCACAGTCTTACCCTGCTGCTGGGTGTTCTGGGCGGCATCCGGGCAGATGCCTATGTTGTGGATGCCATCATCGGCTTTTCAGTGGTATACAAGGCATTCGAGAACATGGATGGCTTCCGCAAACTGCGCATCAGCATCAATACCAAAGCTGCCGTATTCCTGTTCGGCCTTGCGCATGGCTTCGGGCTTTCCACCAAACTCCAGGATCTGGCACTTTCACAGGATGGACTGGTGCCGAACATGCTGGCTTTCAATGTGGGTGTGGAGCTGGGGCAGCTGCTTGCGCTGACATTCATCCTGCTGGCCTTCCAGTTCTGGCGCCGCAGCCCGGGCTTTCTGCAGGGTGCCTTTGTGACAAATTTTTTAATCATGACTGCCGGCTTCATGTTGATGGGCTACCAGTTGACCGGATATTTCACAGCAATTTGAGTTGAACCATGAACCAGACTTCCCCTTCCGGAAAAAAACTCCTGCAGGCCTGCATCGGCGCAGCAGGATTGGCAAGTGTGATACTGCTACTGGTGATTCTGCCGGCAGAGTACGGCATTGATCCTACAGGCTTCGGTCGCTTGACCGGCCTGGCCAATCTGGCAACACCTGCCAGGGTGATTGAAGTCCCCGATCCGCTGGGCGGCAATGATACGCTGCGCGAAGTGCTGATTCCCGAGTTCGGGGAACCCACTCCTTTACCCAACCCTGCTGTATTCCAGGATCAGGCCATTGCCCCCCAAACCAGTACCATGCAGATACTGATTCCTGCAGACAGCGAAACCGAAATCAAGGTCAGAATACAGAAAGGCAAGGTATTCTTGTTTTCATGGCAGGTGGACATGGGCACGCTCTATGTGGATTTCCACGGGCATGACCCATCATTCGGACCTGATTTCTTTGTGCGCTACAAGGAAGAAGATGAGGGCACAGGGGGCAACGGCTCAGTCACGGCAGCCTTTACCGGAGAACATGGCTGGTACTGGCTCAACTACAACGAGTTCGACGTCACAGTAACCCTGACTGTAAGCGGCTACTTCGATGAGCTTGTTGACTACGGCATTTTCTGAATGTCTTCTGCAGCCGGAAGCCTACACGATGCTACGTGACCGACCGAGCACAGCCGACAACGAAGAATAAGGAAAAAATAACAAGTCAAAACCGGAAATCTGGTGCGGACGGAGAGACTTGAACTCTCACACCGAAGTACTGGAACCTAAATCCAGCGCGTCTGCCAATTCCGCCACGTCCGCGTGTCAGAGCGCGGCATTATAGCTACCGCACCAATTAAAGCAAAAACAGATTGATTCAACTGCAGAAATCCGGGAATCAGAAAGCCTGACCAAGTCTCTGTTCGATCCGGTTGAGACTTTCCTGCAATGCCGGAATGGTCTGGTTGACCAGCTGGTTGCGGTAGATATTGATCGACTCGATGCTCTGCTCGGTGCCATTGAGGCGGCTTTCCACATCAGCCTGCACGACTTCCATGGCAGTCTTGACCCGGTTCAGGTCGGCATTGAGCACGGTTAACTGCCCGCCAAGATTATCCATGCCGGCGAAGTTGCGGTTGATTTCTTCTATACGGGCAGAAATAGCGGCAACATTCTCGTTCAGTACCTTTTCATGACTCGCAACTGTCCCGGTAGTACTGGCCATAGTGGTCTTGAGTGCCTCCACTGCAGTAGTCAAGGCGCCTACTTCAGTGCGCAATACATTTCTGGCTGCCCAAAGATTTGCCACATTGGTGCCGTTGTCGGTTACCTGGGCAATGATGTCACCAAGCTGTTCAGAAGCATTTTCGTCCAGCAGACCAAGATTGTTCTCAAGCTGCAGAATGCGGGTTTGGGCAGTCACTATCTGGTCCTGGGTTTGCAGGTGCAGCTGATGGAAATACCAGGCTGCTCCGCCAGTAGCGCACATTCCCATGAACAGGATGGAAAGCAGGAAAATCACGAACCCACTGGTTCGGGGAACAATTATTTCAGGGATGTAGGCAGTGGCCGCCGCAGCACTGGCAGCTGTGCCACGCTTGCGTTTGCGGTGAGTTACCAGCTCGTCCCGCTCGGGGACCATGCTGGGGATATCATCAATGTCATCTGGTGTTCTGGCCATGGACGCGGATTATACGGAAATCCTCGACAGGAATCAGCATCCATCCACAGCATAATCAGGCTACTGCAACTTCTGTTGCAGGCCCTTGTAACCGATCAGACTCACCACCAGAACCACAATAAACTGGAAAAGTCTGTCCACCAGCATCACGCTTACGATCTCACCTGCACTGCCCCCTTCCTTTGCCAGCAGCATCCAGATGACCAGTTCTCGCACCCCCACATTGGAAGGCGTCAATGCAATGACAAGGGAAAGGGTACTGAGTACCGCAATGAACAACAGGAAAACCAGGGGCAATTGAAACCCGAAACCACTGAAGAGTATGCCAAGGGCAACAACCTGCAGGACAAGGGAGCCCAGTGATAATCCGCCTATGGCCAGGAGCTCTTTCCATTCGGTGGCCATGACCACCGTGTGCACATTTTCCAGCCATTTCAGAATGCGCTGGGGCACCATACCTGAACGGAGTACCCCCTTCAGGGAAAGCACCACAAAAAGGCAAAGCGCCACAGCGCCTGCCACAATGATCCAGTAAACCGATGGTACCGGCAGGCCATCAACCAGCATGGCCCAAGCTCCCAGCATGACCCCGAACACGGCATTACTGCCAATTACCTGCAGGCTCAGTAGCCCCATGAGACCAATACTGACACTGAAGGCCAGACCATAGTATTTGTGGTAGAACCAGGCTTTGCCGCTGTAATAACCAGCCCTGAAAAACGTGGCATACCCCAGAATGGAGGCATAGCTGTTCATGACCAGCATTTCTGCCAGGCCGGCCTGATGGCCTCGGTTATGCAAAAGCAGTGTGGCCATCCGTGCATTCAGGGCAAATACAGCCAGATAGACCAGAAGAATGGACGCTGTGGCTAACAGGGAAAGTTCCCTGATTCTGGCAAGATGCTCGCGGTTGTACCAGCAAAACGCTACTGCGGTCAGTACAATTGCATACAGCAGTAATTGCTTGAGTACAGCAGACAGTTTCTGCAACACCGGTCCCCGGAAAAATGAAGCCATGACACTGCTGGATTTGCTTGCTGATCCTTCGCTTATGGCACTGGATCGGTTGCCACAAGTACCGCAACACCCCTGCCGTTGAGCACCGGCTGGAATCCAAGGAACGTGAGCTCATTGAAATCGGGATAGTAGCTGCGCCATTCCAGGGCTTCGAAGTGCACAAGCACACTGTCTCCGCTCAACACTGCATTGCGCATTTGCTGTATTTCTGCATCGTACGAGACATTGCCATTGAGCGTGGTAGAGGCATATTTCAGCGGATAGTCCCTGACATCCAGATCTGAAATCATACGCAGGTAATCCGGGGCATTGCTGTAGATGGTCTTGTCCCTGAGATCCTCAACTTCCCTGACATCAGAAACAGAGGCCATGTATTGACTAAGATATCCGGTCCCCACATCCGTATTCAGTTTGACCAGTGGAACCAGTGGACGGACATTTACCAGCAATATCAATCCTACCAGCACAGCTGAAATCAGCTTCCAGCCTGGCTGGGCCTTTTCAACAAGTATGATCGCCGCGCCAAGTATGGCCAGATAACCGAAAAAATACACCGGAATGAATATGCGATCGTCAAACGGGATGTAAGCATCAAAAAAGGATCGGGAAAATATGATGAATGCCGTGTAAACAAGAATGTAAACGGTTGTCAGCAGAAAGAAATGCCTGAAAGACAGGTTGCCTATATAGGCTTTGTCTGAAGCCCTGACCATGACACCGGTTGACAAACCCAGCAAGGCAACTGTTACACCCACGCCCATGTTCAGGCCCATCCATACACCAAACTGTTTGAGCATCAGAAGCAGATCTTCCATGCCTACTATGTGTACCGCAAACTCGCGATTGGTGGTTTCACCACTGACAAGACCGCTGAGCACGAGCCATACCGCAAATGGCAGAGAGGAAATCAACCAGTAGAATCCAGCGGTCAATACACGCCTGCGGGGCTCTCCTTCTGCGAGCAGGAACACCACAATCGCACTTGCACCAAGCCAGGCAACACCGGCGTAACGGAAAAATATGGACGTACTCGCTGCCAGCGCGGCATAGACCAGAAATTTCTGCTCGCGATACCTGAAGTAATCAAGCAGAAATACTGTACTGAGTAACTGAGTGAAGATGAAAGGCCCTTCAGACCAGGCATAGAAATGGATTTCATACGCAGTGGCACTGAGCGCAAAAAGCAGTGGCGCCAGCAGGATGGGCAAGCCCTGATTCCGGCAGATTCTGCCGATGAGAACAGCCACAATCCAAAGATTGCCGGCAAACATCAGACACTGGAAAAGGCGAGTGAGATCCAGGATGTCGCCAGGCAGTATCGAGAACAAGGCAAGCAGAACAGGATAGCCAGGAGGATACTGGGAAGACAGGCTGAAAAGCCCGACCAGCGAGTCCAGACGACGGGCAGAAGCGATATAAACGGCAGAGTCAGATACGCCTATTCCCCATACTGAGGAAAGGAAAATCAGCACTGCCCCTACCAGGGCAATAAGCACAGACAGTACTGTTGTTACATGTCTATTGTTCTGCATGCTGTGCCTTGCATGTTGCAATCAGATACAAGCCTGGCAACCCTATCTGAAAAGATTGTATTTCACTATGCAATATACGGCCCTGAAGCCGTCCTTCCAACCGATTTTTTTCCCTTCTGCATAGGTGCGTCCATAGTAGGAAATGCCAACTTCGTAAATCCGGAGATCCCGCTTGGCCAGTTTCGCGGTAATTTCAGGTTCGAAGCCGAAACGGTTTTCCTCAATGGGAATGGATTGTATAACCTCTCGGCGAAACACCTTGTAACAGGTTTCCATATCGGTGAGATTGAGGTTGGTGAACATGTTGCTCATCAGTGTCAGCACGCCATTACCCACTCTGTGCCAGAAATACAGTACCCGATGCGGCGCAGCTCCCATGAACCTTGAACCATAGACTACATCAGCCTTGCCGTCCCTGATCGGGGCAACCAGGCATTCATATTCACCGGGGTCGTATTCAAGATCGGCATCCTGGATGATGACCACATCGCCGGTGGCATGCTGGAAACCGGTACGCAGGGCTGCACCCTTACCCTGGTTAACCTTGTGAAAGACGATCTGCGCCACCCTGCCCTGCAGGCTTTCAAGCACTGCATGGGTGCCATCGTTGGAGCAGTCATCAACAATGATGATCTCCTTGTCAGGATAGGGAGCTTTTTCCACTGCACTGACAAGAGCTGCAATGGTTGACTCTTCGTTATAGCAGGGAATGACGATGGATAATTTCATACTTCTTCGTAATCAAATGGAATCGTATTGGCCCTGTCTCAGATCAGTGATCTGAAATAGGCTATGACTTCCTTCAGCCCTTCTTCCAGCTGAACCCGAGGCTCCCAGTCGAGCACTTTACGGGCAAGGGTAATATCAGGTTTTCGCTGTCTCGGGTCATCCTGGGGCAGAGGATGATACTCAAGCCTTGAAGTTGAACCGGTAAGCTTCAGCACCAGTTCTGCAAGCTCCCTGATGGTGAATTCCCCGGGGTTGCCGATATTCACCGGCCCTGTGGTTTCTTCCTGCGCCATCAGTCTGCAGAATCCCTCGATCATGTCATCCACATAGCAGAATGATCTTGTCTGGCTGCCGTCGCCATAAATGGTGATGTCCTTGCCCTGCAGCGCCTGGACCACAAAGTTGCTGACTACCCTGCCATCATTGGGGTGCATGCGGGAGCCATAACAATTG
>JAURLQ010000093.1 GCA_030831125.1 Gammaproteobacteria bacterium | reverse complement strand
CAACTCATGCAAGACTGTTCATTTTCTGGCCCCCACAAAAACAAAACCCCCGCTGTTGCGGGGGTTTGTCTTTCATTAGGCACCGGCTCGTGACTGGTGTTTCTTGAAACTTTTCTAGTGGTGTCAGAGTCATGACTCTGACACCGCCAGCTGACTTACATCATGCCCATGCCATCCATGCCGCCCATGCCGCCGCCTGGAGCAGCCGGTTTTTCTTCCGGAATTTCTGCAACCATGGCTTCGGTAGTCAGCATCAAACCGGCTACGGAACCGGCAGCCTGGATAGCACTGCGGGTTACCTTGGTAGGATCCAGAATACCCATTTCCAGCATGTCACCGTATTCACCGGTAGCTGCGTTGTAACCCTGATTGCCTTTCAGTGAACGTACCTTGTCCAGTACAACGGACGCATCGTCCCCTGCATTCTCGGCAATTTGACGCAGCGGAGAGGTTACAGCACGCTGCAGAATGGAGAGACCGACGTTCTGGTCTTCATTGTCACCACGCAATCCTATGATGGCCTGAAGGGCACGCACCAGCGCAACTCCGCCACCAGGTACCACTCCTTCTTCAACCGCTGCACGGGTTGCATGCAGTGCGTCTTCAACGCGGGCTTTCTTCTCTTTCATTTCGATTTCAGTGCCGGCACCAACCTTGATTACCGCAACACCACCTGCCAGTTTGGCAACGCGTTCCTGCAGTTTTTCACGGTCGTAATCGGAAGTGGTTTCCTCGATCTGCTGACGGATCTGGTTGACGCGGCCGCTGATGGCAGTGGAATCACCTGCACCATCAATGATGGTGGTGTTGTCCTTGCCCAGAATGACGCGTTTGGCAGAGCCGAGATCTTCGAGTGTGGCACCTTCAAGATTCAGCCCTACTTCTTCGGAAATTACGGTACCACCGGTGAGGATGGCAATGTCCTGCAGCATGGCCTTGCGACGATCACCGAAGCCCGGAGCCTTGGCAGCAGCCACCTTGACGATGCCGCGCATGTTGTTCACTACCAGAGTAGCCAGCGCTTCGCCTTCCACATCTTCAGCGATGATGAACAGGGGACGGCCGGATTTCGCAACAGCTTCCAGAACCGGCAGCATTTCGCGGATATTGGAAACTTTCTTTTCAACCAGCAGGATCATCGGGCTTTCAAGTTCAGCCGTCATGCTTTCCTGGTTGTTGATGAAATAGGGAGAAAGATAGCCACGATCAAACTGCATACCTTCCACAACAGACAGTTCGTTTTCAAGACCGCTGCCGTCTTCAACAGTAATAACGCCTTCCTTGCCAACCTTGTCCATTGCTTCGGCAATGATGTCGCCTACGCTGGTGTCACTGTTGGCGGAAATGCTGCCTACCTGGGCAATGGCTTTGCTGGTTTCGCAGGGAGTAGACATCTTGCCGAGCTCTGCCACTACTGCAGCAACACCCTTGTCGATACCGCGCTTCAGATCCATCGGGTTCATGCCGGCAGCAACAGACTTCAGACCTTCGTTCAGAATGGACTGTGCCAGTACTGTAGCAGTTGTAGTGCCGTCACCAGCCTGGTCGGAAGTCTGGGAAGCAACTTCCTTGACCATCTGGGCACCCATGTTTTCGAATTTGTCCTTGAGGGTGATTTCCTTGGCTACAGATACACCGTCTTTGGTAACGGTAGGTGAGCCGAAGGACTTGTCGAGCACAACGTTGCGGCCTTTGGGGCCAAGGGTTACTTTTACTGCATCTGCCAGCAGGTTCACACCTTTCAGCATTTTCTGACGGGCGCTGTCACCGAATTTTACTTCTTTAGCCATTGTTGTATTCCTGTCTTGCTAATTGAATTTGGGGTGGAGTTGCGGGTTGACCGAATCAGCCTTCCAGCACGCCGAAAATCTCGTTCTCGCCCAGCACGAGGAGTTCATCTTCTCCAACTTTTACCGTGTTGCTGGCATATTTGCCGAAAAGCACAATATCGCCCACTTTCAGGTCAACCGGCTTGATGGAGCCATTGTCGAGAATACGGCCTGGCCCTACAGCCAGTACTTCGCCCTGGGCCGGCTTTTCAGCGGCAGAACCCGGCAATACGATACCGCCGGCAGTCTTGGTTTCTTCTTCCTTACGCTTTACCACAACGCGGTCTTGTAACGGACGAATTTTCATTGCTAGTTATCTCCAACGTTTGCTTGAACTGATTCAGGTTCTTGTCTTCGGTTCCGGATGCCCGGCTACCACTTGTTATCCTGATAAACCGGGATTTGCCTGCACAGGCAAGGCCCCGCCTACGGATTGGTGCCACTTAAATGGGGCCCTGCCCGGGGATTTCAATGCCGGCAAGGCAAAAAAAGTCATTTTTTTTGACTATCCTTGTCCGGGCCACCCAGAGGGGTCGCCGGCGGCTCTTCCCGGGTGTATTCACCTTCGTAATAGCCGCCCCGATGTTGGCCGAACCCACCCCTGAAGGATGTAAAGGTAAATCCCCCACCCCGGCTTCCCCATGCCTGGATCTGCCCTGATCTGATCAGGTAACGGGCAAGCGCCTGGCGTGAAGGCGGAATGAGCAACAGGAAGCCAATCGTGTCGGTAATAAAGCCCGGTGTAAGCAGCAAAGCCCCGCCAATGGCCAGCATGAAGCCCTCTATCAGCTCCTGTCCGGGAATCTCGCCCTGTTGCATGCGCATCTGGGCGCGATTCATGGTGGCAAAACCCTGTTGCCGCAGGATATTGATCCCGATGACAGCGGTCAGCATCACCAAACCGATGGTATACAGGGCCCCGATGCGGCTACCGACCTCGATCAGCAGCCACATCTCGACTATAGGCATGATTACAAACAGCAGGAATACGCCTTTCACTGGCATCTCCTAATCAATGGACAACAAGGGTAATGAGGGCAAGAATCCGGGTATCAAGGGGTGCAGGGCAAATAAGCCCCTTGCCGACTGCTATGGAACCACTGATCAATGACAGCAGACAGCCTCAAAGAAGAAATCTGGCAATGGGTAGCTGCCATCCCGCCCGGCAAGGTGGCCACATATGGGCAGATCGCCCGTCTTGCAGGTTACCCCAGCCATGCCAGATATGTGGGGACTACCATGAAGAACCTGCCACCAGATACGGTGCTGCCCTGGTTCCGGGTCTTGAGAAGTAATGGAGAACTGGCCTTTCCTGTTGCGAGTCCAGCCTGGCAAAGGCAGAAGTCCCTGCTTGAAAACGAACATGTGATATTCAGGAACTTCCGGGTTTCATTATCAGACTATCAATGGGATCTGTAATCTGGACACAGTAAATCATCAGCCAGTTGATTTTCGAGTGCGCCGGGTAAGTACCCGTCATGGACCTTGCGGCGTGGATCGACATGCGACTCCTGCCCCTGGCAAAATCATGGAAATGGTCGAAAAAGGACAAGGCTGCCAGATGCTTGTTGTCAGGTCCAAACACCCGATGACAGATCCATCAGGAATGAATTTGGACAGCCAGGTTGCCCGCAAAGTGAGGAACAGTGATATTCCGAATCCGACCGGGTCAGAGCCAGGCGCTGCTCCGGGCGGGCAAGATTGCAGGGTTCATCAGTAAAATCGTGTAATAATCACCCTGGATTTTCTGAATCCCTGATTGATCAGGAAAAATTGGTTCACTCACCTGCTTACGGAGCTGACATCATGAAATCTCCATTATTGGCCCTGTGCCTTGCAGCAGTCCTGGCTTCCTCCACTTTCGCGCAGTCCCCTCTACCCGGCAGTTTTGACATAAACATGGATTGGGCCCGGCTACCTGAAGGTATGACCTGGAATGCATCAACCTCAAACGTGGTTGCCGATGGCAAAGGACAGGTGCTGGTATTTGTGCGCGCGGCACCTTATTTCCGTTTCTTCAACCGAGATGGCAGTTTCATCCGGGCATGGGGGGAAGGTGAACTTTTCAGTGAGCCGCACAGTGCCATTTTTGATGCTGACGGCAATATCTGGACAACTGATTCCCGCGATCACCTGGTACGGAAATTCACACCAGACGGGCAACTCCTGATGTCGATCGGGAAACGCGGCGTGGCTGGTGACAATTCTTCCACCGACAGCTTCAACCGCCCTAATGCAGTGGCGCTGGCTCCCAATGGTGATATTTTCGTATGTGATGGTTATGAGAATGCCCGTATTATGCAGTTCAACAGCAAAGGCGAATTCATCCGTATTATTGGCGGTGTTGAAGGCAGCGAACCCGGCCAGCTGGCACTGCCGCATGGCGTGGCGCTCGACTCGCGAGGCCGCATCCTGGTTAGCGACAGTGACAACCAGCGTGTTTCGGTGTTCGGCCCCAGTGGCAATTTTATTGAAACCTGGCCAGTACCTTCACGTGGCAACATGATCACTACTGCAGACGATACGGTGTATGTAAGCGATGTGAATGCCGGTTCGGTTTCCATAGTCAGGGATGGGAGAGTAGTCGGCAAAATCGAAAATCTCGGGCGCCCGCATGGCCTGGCCATGGACAGCGATGGGACCTTGTACGCATCAGATTCCGCTAATCGCGTAATCATGAAAATAACGCCACAACCCTAGTTTTCTGCAACAGCCAGAGCAAAGAATCTGACAGGGAAGTCGTCCGGGTGCAGGCCCGGCATAACTGCAGTTCAACCAGTCTGGATGAGCCCAATGAAGTCCGGACACACTTGTTTCATGGAGAAATGATCATGCTGATCCGTTCCTTCTGTACAGTCCTCATGCTGGTCTGCATTGGAAGCACGCATATTGCTCTCGCTCATCATTCTGATGCTGCACTGCAGATGGATACTGTACTCACCTTGAGTGGACAGGTTACCGATTACAGTCTGCGCAATCCCCACGCTTATGTGACCGTCGAGGTTGCAGGTGACAATGGCGAGCGGGTTTCCTGGGATATACAAATGGCCTCGGGGCTCACCATGCGTCGCCTGGGCTGGCTACCGGATTCGCTGCAGGCTGGGGATGAAGTCACAGTGAGCCTCAATCCGGCCCGCGATGGTCGCCCCTATGGCCTGCTCAGTGCCATCACCAGGGCCAATGGCGAAGCGCTTGTGGCCACCCCGCGGCGCATTACCACCTCGCCGGAAACTGTCGTGCGCAGCGACAGCGTATTCGGCCGCTGGATCGTGGACCGCTCCCGGCTGCCTGCAGGCTATCCCGGCGGTCTGGATCAGCTGATGATCCGGGAGTTGACCCTGCAGCCGAAAGGTCAGGAAATGGAGGCAGCCTACAGCCAGGACTCGTCAGAAAATCCGGAACTTTCCTGCATTTCCAAACCCACGCCGGCCATGATCATTTACACCGACCTGTATCCAATGGATATCGCTGCCAATGCCGATGGCAGTCTTACCCTGCGCAGCCAGTATTTCGACATGGTCCGTACCGTGTTCATGGATGGGCGCCCCCATCCACCAGCTGACCAACTGTTCCATGAAGGGCATTCAGTAGGGCACTGGGAGGGCGACATTTTGGTAATTGATACCACCAATTTCAGTTTCCACCGCTCTCCCTACCAGAATGGCATTCCATCAGGCCCGCAGAAACACGTGGAAGAACGCTACCAGCTGATTGACGGAGGCACACACCTTGAGGTGACATTCACACTGGAAGACCCGGAATACATCGTCGGCAGGATGGAGTACAGCAGGCAGCTGCGTTTTGTGCCGGATGCGGATATGTCCCCGTTCAATTGCGATCTGGAATCCACTCGGCGCTTCCTGCCAACTAACTGAGGAGAGCCCTGCTCGCTGTCATATCCCGGGCAGAAACCTTCAATCCACGCCTGTTGCTGCAAAGGTTTCGCGTGCAGCATCGGAAACAAGAAACTTCAGGAATTCTGTCGCAATTGCCGGAGTTCCTGACCTGTGAAGTACTATCCCTTCGTAGTTTATCCAGGTCTGTAATTCCTCAGGTAACCTGCCGATCAACACAATCCCGTTGCCTTCGTAGGGCCGGATTTCAGACAGCAAACCAAAACCGATTTCCATGCCCTGACCTGCCCGCATGCGATCCATGGTCTCGGCAGCATTGGCGGGACGCGCACTTTTGGGCGTTATCTGCTCACTGATACCGAGTTCTTCAAACATCCGGCCCACCGACTGGCCCGAACCCGCAGTATTGAAAATCACACCATCGGCTTCAAGAGCTGCCTGCCTGAGGGCACTTACGGTAGAAACATCGGGAGCCGGTGCACCGTCCCTGATGATGATGCCAATACCAACCCTTGCCACCGGGATCCCGGGTGAAGACGCATGATTATCGGCAACTGCCTGATCAACAATGGCGAGCGTTCCGACAAGGATGTCAGCAGGTTCATTGGATGCCAGCAACTGATTGATCGCATTGGTACCCATCACTTCCACTGTAACGGGATATCCGGTCATGCGTTCAAATGCCTCGGCCAGTTCGATTATCGCCTCGGATACAGGATTGGCACTGATTACCCGGATCTGGGCGGAAACCTGTCCAGCTCCAGGGATTATAAAAATGCATAAAAGCAGGGCTGTGGGCCACAAATGCCACAGTTTTCCTTTCATCAGTCATCCCCCTGAATAAAAGTGACTTGCGCCAAGGCTACCGCTTCATTCCAGCCCCAGGAACCTGGCGGGGTTGTGTTTGGTCATCAGGTCGATCTCTTCCTGGCTGAATCCGGAATCGGCCAGTACTACAAGTGCCATCTGGTATGCCCGCGCATAATCGACCCGGTTAGGCTGACCTAGGTCAGTGGTCAACACGATATTTTCCGGTCCCAACTCTCGCATGTCGGCCACTTTCTGCGGCCCGAAATCATTTGCCGGGTTGACCATGTCCACCTCATCGGGTCCACCCCCGGTCAGGCCATCGCCACTCAGCACCACTTCGATGAATGCGCCAAGCCGGATCATTTCCTTCATGTCCGCCATCGATACCGCCATGCCACTGTGGTTGGGATGCTGCACATAGATCTTGTTGACGCCCGCTTCCTTCGCTGCCCTGATCACCATTTTGGTTTCTTCCGGGCTGACATGACCGGTAGACAGCCCGAGATCGTACTTGGCAACCATCGCCAGCACTTCATGCACTTCCGGCAGCAGTTCGCCATTGCGCGTAACCGGCACTGCAGTAGCCGGATTGGTATTGCGATATTCCGCATCAATGGTCGGCATGTAGACCAGCTTGCCGTGTCTGCCCCGTGACAGGGCCATGGCCTCTACTGCCACTGGATTGAGTCCGCCCACCGCCCGGTTGAGTACGATCCCGCCGTACACCTCAACATCCGGTACTACCCGCGACACCAGATAGGCCCACGAAGCGGTTTCGGTGTGGTGCTCTTTCAATACAATGCCACGCATGCCGTAAATGCTGGCAATCTGGGCGGCTTCGAGGGCATCAAAAGCACGCCGGAAATTCAGCAATTCTGTTTCGGGTGCCACATGGGCGTGCAGGTCAATGATGCCTTCAAGAGAAGGTGCGTTGTCCGGTTGGGCATTGGCCACGTTGAGAGCCGCAAGCAATAATGCCAGCATCACACGCATGTTTTTTCTGGAAAATCCACGCATAGTCTCGATTGTTTTCATTATTCTTGCTCCTGTGTTCACTGAATGACTGCAGCGCCGGCCTGGGCAGCGACACCATCCTGTTCACCACTGCCGCCTGAAAGGCCGATACCGCCAATGAGTTCCCCGTTGGCGATGATGGGGATGCCGCCTTCCAGCGGTACTGCACCGCGCAGGTTGAGTAAACGAATGCCCTGCCCGCCCTGTGCCACGCCATCCTCGAACACTCTGGTGGGACGACGGAACAAGGCTGCAGATCTGGCTTTGTCAATGGCCACTTCGACACTGCCGGTCTGGGTGCCATCCATCTTTTCAAAATAAACCAGGTGGCCTCCGGTATCCACGATCGCCACGGCCATCATCCAGCCATTGGCACTGGCGGTGGCTACTGCAGCTGCAGCAGCAGCCTTGGCTGATTCAAGGGAAATCGGGCGACCGTAGGGAGTTTGCGGGGGTGCCGCAAAACCCTCCTGGGCATTGGCAAAAGGCCAACCGGCCAACATTGCCAGACTCACAAGAATTGCCATTTTCACTTGTTTCATGTTTGTTGCTCCTGACCTGACAGTTGAAGAGTGCATGATTGATCCGGCCTCACCGGAACAGTTCAATGTTGATCGCTTCGGCAATCATCTGTTCGCCAGCGGCATTCGGCCCGAAGTTGTTGTCGGTATGCAGACCGGGACGGAACCGGGACGGGTTTTGCGGGTCCCGCATCATAGCGTCGAGGTCGATGATGCCGTCGAAAATGTCATTGTTGCGGATCCACTCGTTGAGCTGACGGCGAAGCACATCCTTATTGGGTGCATAGAAGCCTTCAAACGGCACACCCTCGAATGGCATGACAGTGGCCGCTATTACCTTGACGCCCCGCGCACGGGCCCGGGTCACAAACTGTTGGTAGGCTGCACCAAGCGTCTCCACACTCGGCAGGCGCGAGGCGGGAATCACGGCAGTACCCGGCTGTCCGATGTCGTTGATCGCATCTGCAATCACGACATGCGTAATGCCGGGCACCATCAGAATGTCCCTGTCAAAACGCGCCAGTGCGGCATCGCCACCCCCCGGGTACGGCCAGGTCAGCACATTGGCCTGCAGCGAGGCATTGATGACAGACACCGAAGGCCCTGCGCTGTTCAGGCGGGAACCCAGATATTCCGGCCAGTGCCCCGGACCGTTGGTGCGGGAAGTGCCGAGTACGGCAATGACTTTACTGACCTGCGGCTGCAGCACATCCACCCGGGTCAGGAACAGGAAGTCCGAGGCTTCGGCATCGACAAGCTGCAGGGTGTCAGTGGCATTTCCTGCAGCAACCACTGCCCCCGAGGGTCTGCCATCAGCGGTTTGAGCTCCCGCCGACCGACGATTGTAGGTTTCGGGCAGTACCGGTCCCGGCAGATGCAGACTGATTGCCAGCACAGCGGCATCAGGTACTGCAAGAGCAACGGGGTCTGAATACGCCGGTGCACCAACCGGCACCAGCAGGGATGCTGCGCCCCCAAAAGTGACTTTGCGCAATGAACCGGCGCGGATACTGCCATCGGGTTCCAGCAGGCCGACGGTGGCTGCTCCTATGTTGAGCGCCTCGGAACCATATTCATTGCTGAAGCGGATCATGATCTGCTCACCGCCGACTCCCAGGGGCACATAGGCGCGTATCGTTCGGTCTTCCAGTGGGACAAGATCACCAACCTGTTGCTGTGGGCCGGCAGTCCAGGAGGCTACCCATCCGGCTTCGGCGTCAGATTGTGACCATGCCGGGGGCATCAAGCCCAGGGCCAGGGTAGTGACAATCAGTTCGAGTAACAGTTTCAGCTTCATGGCGCGCTCAGGGTTTCCAGTTATTTGGGTTCCAGTACCTTGTTGGGATCAATCACCACCCGCACGATATCGGTGGTTTCCGCAACATCATACGTGAACGAGTGAGGAACACCGGCAGCAACAATGATAATGTCACCGGCTGCGAATGGCTGGCGTTCCGCATTTTCCAGTAAGCCGTTGACACTTGGCCCACGTACAACTCTTATCGACCTGCTGTTGGAATCATCCCAGGTGGCATTTTTCAGGCCACCACCCAACAGCACTGTGCCAGCACCCCTCACCACGTAATAGAGTTCGGAAATCTCGGCGTGATAGAAACTGTTCACAGCGCCTTCCGGCGCATGTCGTGGTGCCATGTGCAGCACATACACACCCAGCTGGGAATCGTTACCGCCATTGACCACCCTAACCGGCGTGTCAGAGGTGCCATCCCCGTTCATCAGGGCCTCGATACCAGCCATGGGAATGAAGGTGGAGGTCCCCGGCAGGCTGGGAGCTGCCGGTGCGTCAGGTAATGCGGTAAGCCCACCCGGTGCCTGTTGCCTGGCACGGTCCTGGGCCAGTGATTCAGCCCGGGTGGCCACGGCATTCAGGCGACCGTTCGGATCATGGACCACACGCAGAATATCGTTGGCCTCCCTGACCTGCCAGCCGATCATGTGGGGCACACCTGCCGGCACCACAATCACATCTCCCGGACCCCAGTCGACAGTCGAGTAGCCGGTCATCCTGCCCCGTACGGAGGGACCAGTGACGGTACGGTAACTGAAGCTGTCAGGGTCGGCCTGGAGGGGATTTTCCAGCTGGCCACCCAGCAGTGCGGTGCCTTCACCCCGGATCACGTAATACACCTCGTTGATCTCGCTGTGATAGAAACTGTCCGGCTGCGCGTTCTCCATCGCTTCGTAGTGCAGGATGTAAGCACCGAGCTGCGCACCGCGACCGATGTCCACGACCCGGGCGGCACGGTCTCCCCGGGTGGGTCCCATCAGAATGTCGAGATCCGCTGCAGGAATATAGCTGTGGCTTTCGGACATCTTGGCAGGTGCAGCCCGGTCCTGCGAAAGTGCAGGCGCTGTGGAGAAGGCTGCAAAAAGCAAAATGGACGCCAGTACCGGGAGGCGAATTGCAGGTATCAGCATGTTGAAGACCGCCTGTCGTTGAGTGGATCGTACCGGAAGTTACTCCGCCGCTTTTGCTCAATCAAGTTTGCCCGCCTTTCCTGCTGCCAACAGCGCCCTGCCCGCAGGCCAGAGCAGGGCCATAACCGCAATGCCGATAATTACCAGGGCCAGCGGGCGGGTATAGAACCCGGCCAGACTGCCGTCTCCGATGATGATCTGCCTGCGCAGGGAAACTTCAATCAGGTCACCCAGAATCAGCCCGAGAATCAAGGCTGCGCTGGAGTAGTTGAACTTGTCGAAGCAGTAGCCGACCAGGCTGAAAATGAACATGATCATGACATCGTAGAAACTGTTTTTCAGGGAGAATGCGCCAACCAGACCCAGCGCCACAATCAGGATGCCCAGCAAGGGATACGGCAGTTTCAGGATGTGGGCGAACTGGCTGGTGACAAAGCGTCCACCAATGAACAACAGGAAGGCCGAAATGGTCATCGCCAGAAAAATGGCATTGAGCATGACGGGCTGGTCCCTGACCAGCAAGGGTCCCGGTGTCAGCCCGATGATCAGAAAGGCTGCCATGATAACCGCAGCCACGGGGCTGCCGGGAATACCCAGCACCAGCGTGGGCACCATCGATCCGCCGATGGCGGCATTGTTGGCCGATTCCGGGGCAATGATACCCCTCGGATTACCTTCGCCGAAGGCAGGTTTCTCATCCTTGTGCCTCCCGGATGCTTCTCCATAGGCAATCAGGCTGGCTATGGAGCCACCGGCTGCAGGAATGATGCCGATCAGCGTGCCCAGAACCGATCCCTTGAGGAAGGTATCCCACATGCGTGCCATATCCCTGAAAGACATCAACTGGATGGTCAGCTTGTCGGGTGTTTTGAGACTGGTATCGCGGCTGTGGTAGCTTTCGATGTTCTTGTACACCTCGGCAATAGCGAAGGTTCCGATCATGACGGAGATGTAATTGATACCGTTGATCAGGAAAGGCTGGCCGAACGCAATGCGTTCCTGTCCGTTGATGCTGTCCAGCCCGATGGTGGATACCATCAACCCGATGAAGACAGAAAAAACCGCCTTCAGCTGGTTTCGGGCCCCGATGCTGGTTATGCAGGCCAGGCCGACGAGACCAAGGGCGAAATATTCCGCACTCTGGAATGACAGCGCAGCATCTGCCAGCAGAGGTGCCGCGAGCAACATCACAAAAGCTGAGAATATGGCCCCGAAGGCCGACGCAGTGACAGCCAGGCCCAGGGCTTTACCGGCCAGTCCGTCGCGAGCCATCGGATAGCCGTCAAAGGTAGTGGCAATGGCCTCCGGCGTACCGGGAGTCTTGAGCAGGATGGCGGAAATGGAGCCGCCGGCCGCGCCACCGAGATAAACCGTAACCAACAGTACGATCGCAGTCACCTGGTCCATCGAATAGGTGAAAGGCAGGCAAAGAATGATGGCCATTGATGAACTCAGGCCAGGTAACGAACCACAGATGATGCCGAACAGGGTGCCACCTGCGATCAACAGCAGTGTCAGCGGGTTGCAAACGGTATTGATGGCCTGTAGAAACATATCCATGGGTTATGTACCTGCTGTTCAGTAAACCAGATAGCTCAGTTCCCTGAATACCCCGATACCCCGGGGCAGGGGAACAAAAAAGACCGTGCCGAATACCACGACCAGGGCAATTGACCCGATCAGGGCATACATACCAAGGCGTTGCCAGTTGCTGTATCCGAACGTGGTGGGTGCAATGAAGAGGTAAAGCAGGGTACTGACTGCAAAGCCCAGCACATTCAACAACAGGATATAGCCTGCCAGAAGGCCGACATTCACCAGCATCAGGCGGGTATCCGGCAACGGCGTTTCCCGCAGCCCGGATCCTGCCGCATTTCCTTGTCTGAGAAGTCTTGCCGTCAGTCCCGCCATTACCAGAAGCGCAGCCACGCCGATCATCAAGGGAAACCCGGAAGCGCCCAGCGTATCGAGTGAATCGCCGGACTCCGGCAGTTGTCCTGCGGCAACCAGGTAAAGGATGACTGCCAGTGCCAGCAGAAGATTGAAAAGCAGCTCCGGCATCATGCCCTGGAGCTCCCGATGCCGATATTCTGACCAGGCTGCTTCCGTTTCATCAGGGATTGACCAGCCCCATTTCCTGGAACACCGCCAGGTAATTGAGGTATTCGGTATCCCAGGCCCTGGCAAACTGCTCCGCAGTCATGAAGCCGGGCACCAGATCCGTCATGTCCCTCGCTTCCATTGCCTTGTACTCCGGATCCTCGTAGGCCTGCCTGAATGCTTCCACCAGCAACTCACGGTAGGGCTCCGGAGTATCTTTGCGGATCACAAAACCGCGCCACGAACTCTGGGTGAATTCGATACCGGTTTCAACCGTGCCGGGAATGTCGTCGAGTCCTGCCACTTCAATGCGTTTGTCATTGAGCACCACCAGAGGACGGATATCGCCGCTGGCCAACAGCCCCATGAAGGAAATGAGCTTGTCCTGATAGACATCAAGCTCGCCACCAAGCACTGCCGCCTTGAGTTCCGCCCCTGACTTGTAGGGGACATAGGTCCACTCGATGCCGGCAGCCCTGGCGAAGCCGCTGGCAATATAGTTGTCCAGGCCACCGGGGGAAAGTCCACCAATTTTCAGTTGACCGGGATGCGCTCGAGCATACTCCAGCAGGTCCTCGATGTTCCTGAAGGGGCTGCTGTCGGCAACGCCGAACAGGACAATGTCATTCTGCACTTTCAACAGGGGTTCGAATTCTTCACGAAACTTCACCGAACTCCTGTTCTGAGCCTCCACAATCAGCAAGGACGGGGTGATTTCCAGAATGGTATAGCCGTCTGCCGGGGCATTGACGGCATACAACAGTCCCTCAAT
>JAURLQ010000092.1 GCA_030831125.1 Gammaproteobacteria bacterium | reverse complement strand
TTCATTTTTTTCAAGCGCCAAATTTCCAAGCTCATGATTTGAAATGGTTATTTTTTTATGCGGTATTTATTCCCATTTATGCAGACATTATTTCTTGACTTTCTGTCCATCCGACACTGAAATCCGCGTGGGGAAAATTTACAAGTATTGATTGGTCGTTCCGTATCCAGCCATGAATATGGCTGTATCACGTGCACCCATGCAGGCTCACTCCTGCAATTCTGTTTTTACGGTAACTGCTTCCCCCTGCCTGAGGTAATTTTTACCAGGTGGCAGAGATAACGAAAATCATCATATCAGGGGAAACAAAATGCCAAGATCCATTACATGGAACTTCAGAACCAAAGCTCTGGCCTTGTCGGTGTCTGCCATTTCGGCAGGTATGCTCATGTCCACGCCTGCAATTGCACAGGATGATCTGGAAGAAATACAGGTAACCGGTACCCGTATTCGCAATACAGACGGCATGGTAACGCCCACACCCGTAACTGCAGTAACCACAGAAGAAATGCGTGACTTTGATCCGGGCTCTTCTGTATCGGAACAGCTGGACAATCTTCCACAATTTCTCAATACCCAAACCGCGCAGCGCGGTGGTGGCACGCTGTTCGGGGACGCTGCCGGTTCCTACCTGAACCTGCGCAACATGGGTAAACAGCGCACTCTGGTACTGTTTGACGGCTCCCGTACCGTCCCGGCAGACCGTGCTTCAACCGTGAATGTCGACAATTTCCCTACTGCCCTGATCCGGACAGTTGATGTGGTCACCGGTGGCGCCTCTGCTGCCTACGGCGCCGACGCCCTCGCCGGAGTGGTGAACTTCGTACTCGACCGTGAATTCGAGGGTTTGAGAGCATCCGTTTCCACCGGTGTTACCGAACGGGGTGACGGCCAGAACTACAACTTCTCGGTAGCCGGCGGCAGACAGATCGGTGATCGTTTGCACCTGATCGGCTCCCTGGAACACCGCAATGTGGACCAGATCGAGCGCGAGCCGCAGGATAACGACAACTGGATGAGCTGGGGCCATGTGATCAATCCGGAGTGGGCTGCAGGACGTCGCGATGTACCACAGCGCATTACGGTTCCCTATGCCGTACATGCCACCCAGAATGCTGCTGGCATCATCACAACTTCACCTGGTACCAAGGCTTCAATCACCAGTCAGTTCGCGCTGCAGGGCTATACCTTTACCGAAGACGGCACTGCCATGCGCCCCTTCATCAAGGGTGACTACTATTACAATGGTCCGGGCCGTAACCAGATCATGTCTGGTGGTCCTGAGGCTGAAATTGCCATGCGTGCGTTCAATGGCGGTCCTTTCGGTGCCGAAGTGATCCAGCACAGCGGTTTCGGTGGCTTCAAGTATGACATCTCGGACAGCACCAATATCTTCGGTCAGATCATGATGGGCCGCACCGAATCCAATACCTACAATCGTCGCGGTAATCCGGAAATGGGTCAGCAGTATTACGGAACAATCTACCGTGAAAATGCTTTCCTGCCACCGGAACTTGCAGCTGAAATGGATCGTCTCGGTCTGGCCAGAGTGCGTATTGACAAGATTGGCCAGGTACGAAACGGCAATAATCGTAACTTCTATGACGACCGCAACGATTCCAACATCAGCCAGATGTGGTCCACCACTTTTGGATTCGACCATACCTTCGAAAACAACTGGGCTCTGCGTGGTACCTACCAGTATGGCGAGTCCAAACTGACCAGTGAGGCAGAAAACATCATCCGTATCGACCACTGGTACCTGGCTACGGATGCCGTCCGTGATCCTGTCAGTGGCGCGATAGTCTGTAATGTACAAGTGCGCAATCCGAGCATTGCAGAACTGGAAGCGGCAGCTGTCGGCAAAACAGTGGCCACTACCCGCATCCAGGATTACCCCAATGGCGTTCAGCCGATAAGCAATATTCTGGTTACTCCCGAACAGTCGATCCGCGACTGTGTGCCGATGAATATCTTCGGTCATGGTAATGTCAGTCAGGCAGCTGCCGACTATGTAACCAGCGACAAGAAGGGTATCCGTGATCTGGACCAGGACTTTGCCGAACTGCTGCTGACCGGCGAGCTGTACGAAGGTTGGGGCGCAGGTCCAGTCTCATTCGCAGCAGGTCTGACCTACCGCCAGGAATCCTTCAACCAGTATACACGCCCTATCGAGTTCGAGCGCTCACCTTCGCAGGATGCATCGGTAGGTATCCGCGGAATATCCGCCGGAATCACCGGCGGCAACCGCTCGATCCATCAGTTCTCTGCCACCAGCTGGGCGCGGGGTTCCTTCGATGTCTGGGAATGGTTTACTGAGTTGAACCTTCCAATTTGGGAATCAGGATCAGGACAGCGTCTGGACAGCACTCTGGCATTTCGCCAGTCCGAGTACTCCGCCACCGGCCAGATTGAAAGCTGGAAAGCGGGACTGGAGTTCCAGGCCTTCGAGGACTTGCGTCTTCGTGTTACCCAGAGCCGCGACGTAAGAGAGCCAACCTTCGGTGAGCAATTCGAATCTGGTGGTGGCGGAGCCAACATCCAGGATCCGGTAACGGGGAATTCCTACACGATTACCCGCCTGACTGGCGGGAATGCCAATCTGGCTCCGGAAGAAGCCGACACCCTTACTGCCGGTTTCGTCTGGACCCCGACTTTTGCCAACTGGATCGAAGGCCTGCAGCTTTCCGCTGACTGGTATGAAATCGACGTTGCCGGCCGGGTGAACACGCTTGGTGCCCAGCGTGTAATTGATGACTGTAATCTGGGTGATACCGCCCTTTGTGGACTCATTACACGCAATTCCAGTGGCGTGATCGAAAGGGTACTCGACATCAACCTCAATGTTGCTGCTGGTGTTACATCCGGTGTTGATATTGAAGCACGTTATGATTTGCAGCCGGATTTCTTCAGCAACCAGGAAGAAACCATCAGTTTCCGCATGTTTGCCGGGAAATTGCTGGAAAACTCGGTAACCACTGCAGTCTATCGCGATGACCTTGGCAGTGTGTCAAGCCCGGAATGGAATGCCACAGGTACAGTCGGTTATCGTGTCGGAAATTATGGAGTACGTCTGATTGGTCGTTATTACGACAGCACACTGATCAATGTACTCTGGCAGGAAGGCAGGGATGTGGATGACAACACCGTTGCCTCCCAGACCGTGTTCAACATGGCTTTTGACTACCGGGGTGAAACATCAAGCGGCAGTACCTGGGTTGCTGCACTGAACGTCAGCAACATCATGGATCGCGACCCTTCAGTCAGACCTTCTTCCAGCCTCAGGGGTGGTCAGCAGGGCATAAGCGGTAACTATGATGTGTTCGGACGCCGTTATCAGCTCAGCCTGAACTACAGCTTCTGATCGTCAATCCCGACAAGGATGTCAGACAAGCAAGGGGCTGCCAGTGGCAGCCCCTTTCTTTATACCTGCCTTGAACCGGTTTTACTGGGCGCCGAGAAAATCCATCTTGCCTATGGGCACACCGTTGTGACGCAGAATGTTGTAGGTTGTGGTGATATGGAAATAGACATTCGGCAACGCCCAGTTGCGCAGGAAAAAGTCGCCGATGAATTCCAGTTCGCGTGGCCCTGCTTTCAGCGTGATTTTTCTGCTTTCGCTGCCTTCAAACGCAGCCTTGTCCAGCGACTGCAGGAATGCAGTGGTTTTGCCGATACGGGCAATAAGCTCGGCAAAGGTTTCCTCGGTATCCTCGAACTTCGGTACTTCAACGCCGGCGAGCCTGGCACCACATCCTTTTGCCACATCTGTGGCTATTTGCACCTGCCTCGATAACGGAAACATGTCCGGGTAGAGCCTGGCACTGGTCAATACTTTTTCATCCACCTTTTTTTCCGCAGCCCAATCAGCGCCTTTCTTGAGAATTGCAGCAAGATTGTCGAGATAGCAGACAAGTACAGGAACTGACGATGAATACATGGATAGCGACATGGAGCCTCCGGCAAGGTGAAAGGAATTGGAGAGAATTCTGGTGCGGGCGGATTATGGGACACCTGTACATATAAATGAAAGGATCTTCAAAAAATTCCAGGATTTGAAAATTGGCAAAAGTGCATATCAGGCCGAAGCAGCGTGAGCAAGTGAGCTGAGCCCACACTGGCAGGCCAGGTGCCACTGCCGGCGAAATGTTCATACTCAGGATATTATTCGACAAAAGCCCGCTCAATCACATAATGCCCCTGGTTGCCGTTACGGGCCTCGGAAAATCCCATGCCATTGAGAATGTTGCCCGTGTCCTTGAGCATGGATGGGCTGCCACAAAGCATGAAACGGTCATCATCCTGGTTCGGAAAAGGCAAACCCAGATCTGAAGACAGACGTCCGTTGGGCAGCAATTGTGTAATGCGGCCATTGTGGGTAAAGGATTCCCGTGTAACCGTAGGATAGTACAAGAGCTTGTCTGCGATGATTTCGCCGAGAAACTCGTGTTCCGGTAATTCCCGGGTAATGTAATCCTGATAGGCAAGCTCACTGATGTAACGCACACCATGCACGAGAATGACCTTTTCGTATTGTTCGTACACTTCCGGATCCTTGATGATGCTCATGAATGGTGCCAGACCGGTACCAGTACCCAGCAGCCACAGATGCTTGCCCGGCAACAGGTTCTCCGCCACGAGAGTGCCGGTAGGCTTCGCCCCCACCAGCACACTGTCACCTACCTGCAAATGCTGGAGTCGTGAAGTCAGCGCGCCATCTGGCACCTTGATGCTGAAAAACTCAAGTTCGTCTTCATGGTTTGCACTGACCATACTGTAGGCGCGGACCAGTGGCTTGTCTTCCACCTCCAGGCCTATCATCGTGAAAAAACCGTTCTTGTAACGAAATCCGGGATCCCGGGTGGTTCTGAAACTGAACAGGGTCTCATTCCAGTGATGAACACTGGTCACGGTTTCCTGCTGGTACTTGCTGCTCATAAGTCTGACTCCCTTTTTTCATGTCATGATTCTAGTTATTCTCCATATATAGGTATAATCGTTATTTCTTTATAATATATTCGGTTTTTCCGATAACTCGACATGAAATACACACTCAGACAGCTTGAAGTCTTTCTGGAAACAGCCCGCCTCGGCAGCCTGAACAGAGCAGCCGACTCACTGTCAATGTCACAATCTGCGGCCAGTGACTCATTGAAAGAACTGGAAAACCAGTTTGATATCCTGCTGTTTGACCGTGCTGGCAAGCGCCTGCAACTTAATGACATGGGACGACTGCTTGTTCCCAGGGCAGAGGAACTGCTTGTTCGCGCCAGGGAAATAGAACGGAATCTGAGCCTGCATCAGGATGTGGGCACTATCAGGATCGGCGCCACCATGAGTATCGGTAATACCCTATGCATTCCGTTGATTCACAAGTACCGCCAGCGTTATGCCGAAAGCCCGGTAAAACTTGAAGTGGGCAATACGGAAAAAATAAACCAGATGGTTACAGGCTTTGAGCTGGATGTGGGCATGATAGAAGGTGAAATCACCAACCCTGCATTACATATCAGTCCCTGGCGTCGTGATGAGTTGATCATCTTCTGTAACCGGGAACATCCACTTGCCTCCAGGGCCTGGCTGACCACGAGGGATCTGCAGCAAGCCGCATGGATACTCCGTGAGCCCGGATCCGGTACCCGTCAGACCTTTGACCGTGTCATGCATGATCTGTTGCCCTCACTGAGCACCGAGCTGGAACTGCAGCAGAACGAAGCCATCATACAGGCAGTCAAGAACGGTATGGGACTGGGCTGCCTCTCCAGATTGGCATTGGCAGAAGATATCGCAGCGGGGAAACTGCTTCCCCTTCAGGCAAGAGGCAGGCGCTTCACCCGCAACTTCTATCTGCTACTGCACAAACAGAAATATCGCAGTGCAGCGATAGAACACTGGTTGGCGCTGTGTCTTGAACAGTAGCACCACACAACTGCGCTGGATCAAACCAGTACCTGTCCATTCCCCTATACTGCCAGGTAATCAGGAACACCAGGACCAATGCAAGCATCCGATTTACTTTTCAATCTCCTGCTGATTCTCGTCAGCGCCCGCGTCCTTGGCGAAGTGGCCCGCTATTTCAATGCGCCGAATGTTATCGGAGAACTTTGCGCTGGAATCGTGATTGGTCCCAGCGTGCTTGGCCTTGTGGAAACGGACAACATGACATCACTGCTTGGCGAAATCGGCGTCATCCTGCTGCTGTTTGGCGTTGGCCTTGAAACCGACATGGGTAAAATGCTTGAAACCGGCCGCAAGTCTGTTCTGGTTGCCATTGGTGGCTTCATCGCCCCTTTCTTTCTGGGCTTCGTTACGAGTTACTACCTTTTCAATACCTCCATACTGGTTGCCCTGTTCTGTGGCGGCACGCTTACTGCCACCAGTATCGGCATCACGGCACGGACCCTGATGGACTTGAAACTGCAGAACAGCAAGGAAGGGCAGATCACGATTGGCGCTGCCGTACTGGATGACATTCTGGGCGTAATACTGCTGGCTTTGTTGTATGAGTTTTCTGCTACCGGTTCAGTCAATCTGATGAACACATCCCGCGTAATGTTGTTCATCGTTTTGTTCTTCCTTATTGCTCCGATGCTTGCAAAGGTTTTTTCGTCCCTGATCCAGAAGCTCTACCGCATAGATCCGGCTCCAGGCCTTATCCCCACCACCATCGTTTCACTGGTACTGTTTTTCGCCTGGCTGGCCCATTTGCTTGGCGCACCGGAATTGCTGGGGGGTTTGCTGCAGGTCTGGCGCTGTCACGACGCTTTTTCCTGCCTTTCGGCATGCATCTGAAGACAGACTCCGAATTTTCAGAACACATACACAGTGAAATGACGCCGGTTATCCAGCTCTTTACACCCATATTTTTTGTCACAGTTGGACTGGGGCTGGACCTGCGCGACGTAGACTGGTTGTCAGCCGGATTCTGGCTTTTTTCTATGGCCCTCCTCGGCGTTGCCATTTTCAGCAAGTTTGCCGGAGCCCTGCTGATAAGTGAGCCACTGACAAGGCGGATAGTCATTGGTATGGCGATGGTGCCTCGCGGTGAAGTCGGCCTGGTGTTTGCGGGGCTGGGCATGTCAGCTGGTGTGTTCGACAGGGATATCTACACAGCCCTGATCATGGTGATTGCCTATACTACTCTGCTGTCCCCTTTCTGGATCCGGCTCTACTACCGCACCTGGGGAAGCAGCCTGCTGCCGGAAAATTAATCCCCCAAAAAGCCCCTGGTCCATTGATTTCGCTTCGCGCTTGCCCGAAGATGCGCCGCCCTGACCCACCTGTCAGGCAGGAGCATCTGAATGTTCGAATGGTTGATGAGCCCCGAAGCGTGGCTTGCCCTTGGTACGCTTATTGCCCTTGAAATTGTGCTGGGCATAGACAATATCATCTTCATCAGTATTCTCGTTGGCAGGCTTCCCGAACAACAAAAAGAACTGGCTCGAAAACTCGGTCTGGGTTTTGCCATGCTCACCCGCCTGGGATTGCTGTTCAGCCTGGCATGGATCAGCCGTTTGACTGCAGTCTGGTTCACGTTTCTTGGTGAAGAAATCTCAGGTCGTGATGTAGTCCTGATCAGCGGTGGACTTTTTTTATTGGCCAAGTCCACGCATGAAATCCACAACACTCTGGAAGGAACAGAAGGCGATATCACTGCCCGCCCTGTAGAGAGTCTTGCTGGCACCATCGTACAGATTGCAATCCTTGATATCGTATTTTCCCTTGACTCGGTGATTACTGCTGTAGGCCTTGTCGATGAACTTGCTATCATGTCAATCGCCATCATCACGGCAGTAGGTGTGATGTTGTTTGCTGCCGCAAGTATAGGTAATTTTATCGACCGCCATCCCACACTGAAAATGCTGGCACTTTCCTTTCTGATGATGATCGGTTTAACACTGATGGTTGAAGGATTTGATGTCCACGTCCCCAAAGGCTACATCTATTTTGCAATGACCTTTTCTGTGTTTACTGAGGCGTTGAATATCAGACTCAGAAACAAACTCATCAAGGTAAAATCATAAATCGTACTCAGGAGCATGTTCATGAACAGCACGCACGAGAAAAAACAGGCAGATCGCGTGACAGTCAGAAATGCGACTGAAGCAGACATTCCCGGCATCATCGAAGTTGCCAGTGCTGCCTATGCCAACTGGCCTTCCACCAGCCTGGCAAATGCCCGTAATTACTCCATGCAGATCCAGGCATTTCCGACAGGGCAATATGTTGCTGTCAGCGGCGACAAGATTGTCGGCTATACCACCAGCCTGATTGTCCAGCTTGATGATGACAGCCCCTGGTTCAGCTATGCTGAAATAACAGGTTATGGTTCATTCAGCACACATGATCCATCAGGCGATACACTTTATGGCGGCGATATTGCTGTACATCCCGACTGGCAGGGAAAAGGAGTTTCATCGAAATTGTACAAGGCCCGCAAGGCCCTGTTGAAGCGCCACAATCTCAAACAGATGGTAGCCGGAGGTCGAATCCCGGGTTATGCCGCACTTCGCGGACAAATGACACCCCAGGAGTATGTTGACAAGGTCATTGCCGGAGAATTACGGGATGCTGCACTCAATGCCCATCTGAAAGCAGGATACCTGATACAAGGCGTACATTATGGCTATCTGAATGATCAGGAAAGCCTGGGTTATGCCACTCATCTGGTCATGCCCAATCCGGATTACCAGCCACGCAAGCGTATGATTGCAGGCGCCCCTGTGCGCAGAACTGCCCGGCATATCAGGGTTTGTGCTACCCAGTATGAACAACGCCGGGTCAGGACGCTCAAGGATTTCACCGACCAGATAGAATACTGCGTGGATACAGCCGCCTGTTACGACAGCCACCTGCTGCTTTTTCCCGAGTTTGTAACCGCGCAGCTGTTTTCCATGTTCAGGGAAGACATCCCCCTGAAAGAAGCAGTGAACCAGCTGGCCGACATGGCGCCCCATTTGAGTGAAATATTCAGGGATGCGGCAGTTCGTCACAAGCTGTACATCGTGGCAGGAACCACGCCTGTAAGGCGTGAACGCGGCCTTTTCAATGTAGCCCATTTCTATACACCTGCGGGCAATTGTTATACGCAGGACAAAATGCATATTACGCCTGCCGAGCGGGAAGGTTGGGAAATACTGCCCGGAGAAAGTATCAAGGTATTCGAAACACCGCTGGGACGACTTGCAATTGCCACCTGTTATGATATTGAATTTCCGGAAATGACACGGCTTCTCGTAGAGCATGGTGTAGATATCATTCTCACGCCTTTTGCCACTGACGAGCGCAAAAGCTATCTTCGGGTGCGATACTGTGCACAGGCCAGAGCAGTGGAAAACATGGTGTATGTGGTATTGTCCGGAAATGTCGGCGGTCTTACCCACAGCCCTTCAATGTTTCTCAATTATGGACAGGCAACCATCTGTACTCCCAGCGACTTTGCCTTTCCAATGAACGGTATTGCAGCTGAAGGAGTGGTCAACACTTCAACTGTCGTGATCGCCGATCTCGACCTTGGCACCCTGGACATACAAAGACAGAGCGCATCAGTCAGGCCATTGCTCGATCGCAGGCATGATATCTATGAACTCAAATCAAAAATTTCCATCGAACGTATAGTGGTTGTCTAGAGATGCTTTCACCAGTGCAGTTACAGCAGTATTTGCAACGTACAGGTTTCAATGATTCTTGCACCGACTCATTGGGCACACTGCAGCTGCTGCATCACCTGCATCCCCAGACAATTCCCTTTGAAAACCTCGACAGCTGGCGGGGGGTACCTGTTGTTGTAGATACCGGACATGTGTTCAACAAACTGGTCTTGGAAAATCGTGGCGGATATTGCTATGAACACAACTGGCTATTCATGCAGGTGCTCAGGACCCTTGGCTTCAGTGTGCATGGACTTGCAGCCCGCGTGCACTGGATGCAGGCTGCTGACTTTGTTCCGCCCCGCACGCATATGGCGCTGCTGGTTGAAATTGCCGACAAGCGATATTTGTGCGATGTGGGATTTGGCGGACAAACCATGACTGCCCCCCTATTGCTCGACCACTCCGGGCCACAGAGTACGCCCAACGAAACACTGTCCCTGACGTATAGTGATAGCGGTGTCTTTCTGGTGCAGACCAGGATGAAGCAGCAATGGCAGCCCATGTTCAGTTTTACACTGGAACCCCAGCAGTTACCGGACTACCAGCAAGCCAACTGGTTTGTTTCCACCCATCCCGAATCACGTTTCGTCCAGAATCTGGTTTGTGCAAGAGTAGAGGGAAAGCAGCGGCATGCCCTGCTCAACAATCGTTACACCCTGCACTGCCCTGAAAAGGACTCTGGAACGATGCTGTTGCAATCACCGGATGAAATACGTCAAATACTGACACGGCAGTTCAGGATCAATCTCGACAGCATGCCTGATCTGGATAAAAAGCTCATTGCCCTGTTCCGGCAATAAGGCAAACCTCTCGCCACAAAGGATACGGATGTGACCCACGGCCCCCGAAGCTATCGTTACTACGACCTGCTGATGGCAGCCTTTGTCACTGTGCTGCTTTGTTCAAACCTGATTGCTCCCGCCAAGGTTGGCTACGTCGAGTTTCCATTCAGCCTGCCCCTGCTTGGCAACAGTTTCAGTTTCGGAACCGGAAATCTCTTCTTTCCGCTTGGCTACATTTTCGGGGATGTCCTGACAGAAGTGTACGGTTATGCGCGAGCCCGCAAGGTGATCTGGGCCGGCTTCGGCGCCATGGTCTTTGCCTCTTTCATGGCCTGGGTCATTGTGCATTTGACACCTTCGCCGGATGAACCTTTCAACGAGCTGGTGCAACCGGCTGTAGAAACCCTGTTCGGCAATACCTGGCGAATAGTTGCCGCTTCCATCATGGCATTCTGGGCAGGCGACTTCGTGAATTCCTATGTCATGGCAAAAATGAAGCTGATGACAAAAGGCCGATGGTTGTGGACACGGACTATCGGCTCCACCATCGTCGGTCAGGGTGTGGACAGCATGATGTTCTACCCCATCGCCTTTGGCGGAATCTGGACCTTTGACACCATCGTGGGTGTCGTTCTGTTCAACTGGGCATTCAAGATCACGGTTGAAATCGTCATGACACCGGCCACCTACGCAGTAGTCCATAAACTCAAGCAGGTGGA
>JAURLQ010000091.1 GCA_030831125.1 Gammaproteobacteria bacterium | reverse complement strand
GATTGTGGCACAAATCGACAGGCCATTCGATGCTGTTTGCCAGTCCCCCCGATCATTATAGGCAGGGCTCGGATCGGCATTCCGCCATTGCTGTTATAGTATTTTACTATCACAAATGCTCATGTAATGCATAAATCCTGTCATCCATCATTTGCGTATCTACATTTTATCCAGAGGTTCCCCAGGCTTGAGTTTTCCGGTTCGGATGACATCTGGCGTATAGGCGACCTGGAAGAACAGGTGGATGCAGGTTTCCTGCAGGTGCGAACTGCTGAAGGATTTCTGGACAACACCATGCTGGCTTTTTGTGTGCGTTATAACTCCCCATCAAATTCGGTATCAAAAAGTGTCTGGAATTTCAGTGGCAAACATGAGTTCAGCAGTAACCTTTATGTACAGACGAATATTGGTACTTCATTCCGCCTGCCGGATGCAGAATCCCTGTTCCTGAATGAACTTTATGATGATGACAACGATGGTGTGCCTGATGGCTTCTTCTCAGTAGGTAATCCCGATCTCAAACCCGAACAGAGCAGAAACGTTAACGTCAGCATTGGAGGTGCTTTCAGCAATGTGGCCTGGGAGCTGACGGGTTATAACCGCAGGATTACCGATTACATAGAATCCTATGTGCCCTGGTTCATTGCCGGTGTCGAGGGTGAAAGTTTCACCAACACCAATGACGAAGTGAAAATCAGGGGAGTGGAGCTGAATTCAACTGTCCAGTTCACACAATCATTTACAGGGACCTTTACCTGGGGCAATACCAGCGCTGAGCTCAATAGCGATGGTGCACAACTTACCGGTATCCCGGAATCGGAAACCAAAGCCAGGCTGAATTACGAGTCCCAATCGCAGCCATGGGGCGTAATGTTATCGCTCAACCATGTTGGCGACCTGAATGCGAGGCGTGGTGAAAAGCGCGGTAATTACACAGTCATGGATCTCTCCGGTCACATGGAAATGGGGCGGGATCAGATGCATAGCCTGGTGTTGCGCATAGAGAATCTGACTGACAAGGTCTATGCAACCCGTGTTGATCGCGGCACTGTGGATACCACAGGTGCCGGCTACAACTATGACAATCTGGGAATGGAGCGGACCTTTCACGCCAGCTACACATACAGGTTCTGACAGTAATCGGGATCTTGCACGCCACATTGGTCCAGTTATGCCATAACTTCCGTTGAGCCTGCTGAAACAGGCTCAACAACAGTTTTCGGAATTGCGAACTCATGCTGAAACTGCTGTTTCTTGTTCACAGATGGCTGGGCATCCTGCTCGGGCTGGTCATGTTGCTCTGGTGTCTGTCGGGCTTCGTAATGATGTACAAGCCCTACCCGGAACTGACAGAGTCGCAGAAGCTCTCCACTTTCAGCGAACTCAGTCTGCAGGGCTGTTGTAATCCGGGTGACTGGCAGCCTGTTGCCGATGATCAATATACGCAGTTTTCCCTGCAGATGAGTGGAGGGAATCTGCTGCTCAACATGGAAGGGCCTGCAGGCAGCCAATTGCTTGATGCCAGAACGGGCCAGCCATATGCCAGAGTCGATGTAACAGCTGCCCGCCAACATGCCAACAGTTTCAGTGAATCGCGAAATCTGGGTGTGCCCGTTTCACTCGGAAGTATCCACAATGACCAATGGACCGTTTATGGAGCCTACAACCCCGACCGACCTTTGTACAAATTCGCTTCAGGTGATGAGGCAGGAACCCAATGGTATGTTTCATCCCGTGACGGCAGCATTGTGCAGATTACTACCCGTGAGCAGCGGGTTTGGGCGTGGTTGGGTGCAGTTATCCATTGGCTCTATCCCACGCTGTTGCGTGAACATGTGGCGCTGTGGAGCCAGACTGTCATCTGGCTCACAATTTTTGGCATATTCCTGACTCTCACCGGCCTTTACTTCGGTTTGCGCCAATACCGTAGTGGCAAAAGTGGGCTTACTCCCTATAAAGGCCTGTCTGCCTGGCATCACTATACCGGTCTGCTATTCGGCATACTGACCCTGAGCTGGGTTTTCAGTGGGCTGTTTTCCATGAATCCATGGGGACTTCTTGAAGGTGAAGGTGCCCGGATTGAATCAGCCCTGATCGCCGGCGGCAGTTTGTCATCTGAAGAGATCCGCAGCGTGCTGGGCGAGCTGGAAGGGCGTTCATTGCCGGCAGGCACAGTGAAGCTGGAAGGCAGGCGCCTGCTTGGCAGTATCAGGTTGTTTGCAGTGGACGCAGCATCAACTCGCACTGTTCTTGATATGAATACTCTGCAACCGAAGCCTTTGCCCGGGGATACCTTCAACAGGATCAGTGATTTGCTGGGTGGTGAAGTGCCTGAACTGCTTGAAACAGAAGATGCCTATTACTATCACCACCATGAAAAAGTACAGTTGCCGGCATGGCGCATCATTTCCGCATCAGAATCCAGGACACGTTATTACCTGAGTCCGGAAACAGGCGGCATACTTGGCAAGATTGATACTGAAAAACGATGGTATCGCTGGTTGTTCTATGGGCTGCATCGTGGCGACTTTACTGCGACCCTGCGTTCCCGGCCGATATGGGATCTGTTCATGTGGACGCTGTTGCTTGGAGTGACAGCAACCTGCTTTACCGGATTGTGCATGGGAATGAGGCGCCTGCAGTTGAAGGCCGGCAGAAGTCGCAGGAGAAGTATCAGTCGTACAAATCCGGGTCTGGTCCGCGGTTGAGTCAAATATTTCAATCGCAGTAAGCTGTGGTCTTTCAGTTGCCTAATAGCAAGCGCACACCGCCAAAGCCGATTTTCTCACCCTGGCTCTCACTCAGGCCTGCCCATATTTCCAGCCATTTGCCGGATGCGCCGAAAGGAAACAGCCATCGCAGGCTATAGCTGTCGAGTTCGGTGTCAAAGAGTGCGGAAGTATCGTGGTAGTAATCAAAGCCGATTTCCCGGCTTGCAAATGTATAGCCAAGGGAAAGCGAAAGACTGTCGCTCAGTACACTGGTGGAACTGGAAACAGGCCCGATATAGCTTTGATCCAGTCGATACTGAAGGCGGGCGCGGTCAATCCGGTTGTCTGCCAGCAAACGGCTTACTTCGCTGTTCAACAGGCGAGTGGCAAGTTGGTTGATATCTGGAAAGCGGGCACCATCAGGTTCGTCATAGCGCATGTAGGCACCGGAAAAAAACAATCCCTCCCCACTGTAATAAGCCAGATTCATTCCTGCACCTGTAAAACTGGAATCATTCTGTACTGAAATTCGCCTGGTAAGCCCCTGGATGTCGATTGTTGAATCAATACGGTTTGTTTCCAGCCGCAAGCCCAGCGACCAGTTGTCCGGTTGCAGGTTGAACCCCACACGCAACTGGCGACTTTCAAAGTCGTCCCTGTCGCCAAGTCCTGCACCCAGCGATACAGACCAGGTATCAAAATCAAGGCCGTAATCAAGAGCAGCGCTCAGTGAGCGGGAATCCGCAAAGCCGCTATTGGCACGATTGACGCCAACAGAACCGGACAGCCAGTTGTTATCGGGTAAGGTCAGGCTCAGGCTGCCAAATGCACCATGACTGCCAGCTTCATCGCCGGTAACGCCGATCGTACCAAACGTTGAGGTCTGGGCTACTGCAGTACTGCAGAGGCTTGTAGATAGCAGCAAACAAGCAACAGAGATTTTCATCTGGTATTCCATGTTGTGATCCTGCAATTTTTTTCCTTCTATGCACAGTATGCCAGTACGAAGCAGAAAAAGTGTGAATAGGCTCTAAAAACAGGTTAAGGGACCGATTGTAGTGACTTGCTGTTGGCAATGGCACTACCGGTGTGGCCTCCGGGAAACTGCCGGATTACACCAGCAGCTTATACAGAGATTCCCTTGCTCCATGCCTGTTGATTCAGGTTGGTAATTCTGTGGCGCAGTTGTCCTGATTTTTCCTGCTGTTTCCTGACCGGATCACTTCTGACCGCATTCTTTAACTGGCTTGCGGTAACATTCTGCCTGAAAAAGGCACCTACATGGTTTTCATAGGCTGGTACAGTCAGGCAAAGTCCTGATTTCCAGCATTTACGTATTTGCGGGTCTTTGACAAAGGCAGTGGCAAGCAGCTGTTTACGCTCAATGGTGTTGATAACCAGAGCGCCATTCTTGCTGACCAATTTGCCCAAAGCACTGCACCATTTGCTGTCTGCTTCAAAAGTACGGTCTGGCTCTCCATTGTTGCCGCCAAACAGGTCTTCGATGACTAGATCGAATTTTTCTCCCCGGTATTTTTCGACATAGTGGCGTGCATCTCCTTCAACAAGCTTCAGGTTCTTTCCCTTGAGGTTGAAATAGCGACGGGCAAGTTGCAGGTGTACTGGATTCAGTTCAACACCACTGATGTGCGCTGTAGGAAACCAGTCCCTGAGCAGGTGTATCGCTGCTCCTCCGCCAACTCCCAACAGCAATACCCGCTCAACACGGGGAAGCGCCAGTGCGGGAATGGCAAGAAGGTCCCATACCCCACCGGTAACCCGACGTTCGGGATGATACAGGGTATGCAGGACATTGTTGGTATACAGACGAACACTGCGACCGGCAGTGCGGATTTCGTAATGGGTACCGTCAATCTTGCGGCTATGGACCACAGCCATGTTCAGTTGTTCAGCAGATTTGCAGGAGAGTACTGGTCAGAGAGGGGACGTTCACCCGTATCCCAGTCGGCAGTGGTCTGCATCAGACGTGGGAAGGTTGTGATATCCATGTCAAAACGCTCCAGTCTTTCCCTGAACAACGGGGCACGTTGTTCAAGTGTTGCACGATCAGGCAGGGCCTGCATCGGGGCAATAATGATGCGGTTGCCAGTACCGGCCATTCTTACATTGAATATTTGATCGAACACTTCGCGATAGGTGTTGGATTCTGCAGCATACAGGCGACTGGAAGAGAAGGTATTGGAAACAACCATGCCGTCTTGCGGCAGCAGCATTTTGACTTCCTCGAAAAACTCCATTGTCATGAGATGTTCCGGGATGTACTCGCCATTGAATGCGTCCAGTATGACCAGATCGAATTTCTCTCCCCTGAGCCCGGCACGCTTCACATATACACGCGCATCCACGGTTTCTACCCTGATCCTGTCTGTTTCCTCAAAGTCGAAATATTCGCGGGCCACTCGCACAACAGCCTCGTCTATCTCTGCAATGATGATTTCAGCATTGGGGAAAAGGCTGCTGTAGGTATGTACAAGTGTGCCGCCGCCTAGGCCCACGATCAGAATGCGTTCGGGGTTGTCCTGGACCAGCAGGCTGGTCAGCACAAGTTTGGCGTAGGGAAATACCAGTTTGTCTTTATCGTCCAGATAGCGGCAGCTCTGGTTCTGTCCGATACGGTCGGTGATCGTAAAACGCATGCAACGGCGTTCGTAATCTTCAGTGACCAGAATATTCCGGTACAGCGACCGTTCCTGATGGATAGTACGCAATCCGATCTGGGCGCTGGTCATGGTGCTGGTCAACATTGTGAGTATCAGCAGCGAAATGCGGAAAATGCCGGTAATGCAGATTTTCAATTTGTACTCCTTGCAAGCCCTGCCCTTGAGGCGCCAATGGCCGTGGCGCCTGCAATAGCCAGTGTGCCGCTCATGACCAGCAGTATGCTGTTCACTTCAAACCACAAGACCAGATAGAACGAAGTTGCCAATGTGCCAAGTGCGGAACCCAATGTTGAAATAAAATACAGCATGCCTGCAATATGACCGCTGCGGGCAGTGTCCATTACAAGCAGGCGAACAGAGTAGGGCGCAATCATGCCCATTACTGCTGTCGGCAAAAAGAACAGCAGCATGGAAACAACCAGAGATCCATAACGGGGATCCTCTATTCTCAGAAAGATGAACTCCATCATGCTGTTGCTCCACAGCACCAGTGGCATCAGCAGGACTGCGGCGCTGACAAAGAAAATACCATACCGGCCCAGATTGGGGTTGTGCAAGGACATGCGACCTCCCATCAGATAGCCGATGGAAAGGGAAAGCATGAATACGGTAATGATGCTCCCCCAGACGTAGATGCTGCTGCCGAAATAGGGTGCCAGTATCCTGCCGCCAAGCAGTTCAATAGCCATGATGATAAAGCCACTGACAAAGGCAAGGCATAGCACCATTAGATTGTGGGTCGATGACATGGGTAAGCGCTGCGTGTATAAAGGGCGGGCAGTATAACAAAGCCACCTGGAAAAGCGCCTGTCCAGACCGCTATCCGGTTCAGGACACCACAAAAGCTGCCAGAAACCTCATCTGGTCGTTATTATGGTCGTAAAACCGTATGTAAAGGTGAGCAAAAAGGCCTTCAGGAGGCAACATGGAAACCATTCTCGACAATGTGTTCAGCGTTACCGGCATACTGCTGATTTTTGTCATCGCTGTACTCAAATCCGGTATCAAGTTCGTACCCCAGAACCGGGCCTATGTGGTGGAGCGCTTCGGCAAATATCACAGCACCAAGATAGCCGGGCTCAATTTCATCATCCCTTTCATAGACCGTGTTGCAGCAGACCGCTCTCTCAAGGAACAGGCAGTGGATGTGCCCAGTCAGGGTGGTATCACCAAGGACAATATCAGCCTTTCCGTGGATGGTGTGCTGTATTTCCGGGTGCTGGATCCCTACAAGGCCACCTACGGTGTGGATGACTACATTTTTGCAGTTACCCAGCTGGCCCAGACCACCATGCGCAGCGAACTGGGCAAGATGGAACTGGACAAGACTTTTGAAGAGCGCGACCAGCTCAATGCCAATATCGTGCATTCCATCAACGAGGCATCAGCCCCCTGGGGCATCCAGGTCATGCGCTATGAGATCAAGGACATTATTCCACCTTCCTCGATAATGGATGCGATGGAAGCGCAGATGAAAGCCGAGCGTGTCAAACGGGCCCAGATTCTTGAATCGGAAGGCGACCGGCAGGCTGCCATCAACAGGGCAGAAGGGCAAAAGGCTTCTGTTGTACTGTCTGCCGAGGCTGACAAGGAAGAGGCCATACTGCGAGCCCAGGGTCAGGCAGAAGCCATTATCGCCGTCGCAGAAGCCCAGGCGGCAGCCTTGCGACAGGTAGGTGAGGCCGCCAATACACCCGATGGACAGAAAGCCGTTCAACTGGATCTGGCAACAAAGGCTATTGAGGCCAAACAGGCCATTGCACGTGAATCATCTGTTGTGCTGTTGCCCGACAGCGGAACCGACGCGGCTTCAGTTGTTGCCCAGGCCATGACCATCATCAACCAGATCAACAGCAAGCATGTGGACGGGGCAGGAGCCTGATCATGGAATGGCTGAGCAGCAACTTTCCGCTTTTGCTCATTGTGTTGGGTATCGCGATGCTGGCCATTGAGGTTGGCCTGCTGGGTTTCACGGTATTCATCCTGTTTTTTCTTGGGCTGGCCAGTATCCTGACAGGCCTGCTGATGCTGATCGGCTTGCTGCCGCAAACCCTTGTTGCAGCCTTCGGAAGTGTCGCTATCCTCGGGATGCTGCTGGCCGTTGGTTTGTGGAAACCCTTGAAGCTCATGCAGAACAGCGGATCACAAGAAGCGGTAAAAGGGGATTTTATCGGTTATTCCTTTGTACTCGACTCCGGCACAGGTCCGAACGAATACAGCGCACATCGCATGTCGGGTGTTGATTGGCAGGTAAAAAGTGAGATGCCGATTGCTGCCGGTACAAGAGTGGAAGTAATCAGGGCTGAAGTCGGCATGCTCACGGTAAAAGCCGCTGACTGAAAAGCTTCAAGACTATTTTATCCGCTGATGCCAAACAGGCTACCTGCCAAAGCGGTCATGATCATTGCCAGAGCTCCCCACAGGGTAACCCGCAGGGCTCCCTTGAGCACTGGGGCACCACCGGTTCGTGCCGCCAGTGCACCCAGACTACCCAGAAAAAACAGGGATAACAGGCCTACACCTTCAATGAGAGCTGATGAAGCCAGCAGATACGCTGTCATCAGGGGAAGAATTGCGCCAACAATAAAAGAAAATGCTGAAGACAGAGCAGCCTGGATCGGCCGGGCCTTGCTTGTATCAGTAATGCCGATTTCATCACGGGCATGCGCTTCAAGTGCATTGTGCGCCATCAATTGTTCTGCAACCTTCATTGCCAGTGCGGGGTCCAGACCACGGTTCTGGTAAATTTCCGCAAGCTCCTGGTGCTCGGATTCAGGATCGTGCCGGAGTGAAATCCGCTCCTGTTCCAGGTCGGCCGCCTCGGTATCAGCCTGTGAGCTCACTGATACATACTCACCAGCCGCCATCGACATGGCGCCCGCAACCAGTCCTGCAAGCCCGGCCAACATTATTTCATCATGTTCGCTACCGGCACTTGCCACACCAATAATCAGGCTGGCTGTAGACACAATGCCATCGTTTGCGCCAAGAACAGCTGCTCGCAACCAGTTGCTGCGATGGCTACGGTGTTGTTCGTGATGACTCATGATGCAAGCATCCCCTTTTGCCCGGTATGTTGTTGCAGTGCCCAGGCAACATGTTCCCGCACAAGCGGGGATTCATGCTGCAGCCGCGACTCCAGCGCCTGCACTGTTTCAATGCTGGTTGGCGCATTGCCAAGTGCAACCGCGATATTTCTCAGCCAGCATTCATGGCCTATGCGCCTGATGGCAGATCCTTCGGTATAGTCGAGAAATTCCTGCTCAGTCCACTTGAACAGTTGCAGCAGTGTTGCCCTGTCCAGACTGTGTCTTGGCGTAAAATCAGCTTCCCGTGTTGGTGAGGAAAACTTGTTCCACGGGCAGCAGAGCTGGCAATCGTCACAACCGAAGATACGGTTACCTATCAGGGGCCGCAAGTCTTGCGGAATGCTGCCCTTGAGCTCAATCGTAAGGTAGGAAATACAGCGACGAGCATCCAGTACACGTGCTCCGACAAAGGCTTGTGTCGGACAAACAGTCAGACAGGCAGTGCAAGTTCCGCAATGGTCTGTTGCTGCTTCGTCTGCCGGAAGAGGAAGGTCGGTGAAAATTTCACCAAGGAAAAACCAGGAGCCGGCTTTACTGTTGATCAGCATCGTATTCTTGCCAATCCAGCCCAGACCGGCTTTTTCGGCAAATGCGCGCTCCAGCACCGGTGCGCTGTCAACAAAAGCCCGATATCCAAAACTGCCTATGTGTTTGTGGATCTGGTCGGCAAGCTGCTGCAGGCGTTTTCGTATCAGCTTGTGATAGTCGCGGCCCAACGCATAGCGCGATATGTAGGCCTTGTCCGGATGCTGCAGAATTTCGACTGTTTGTGTTTCGGCGGGCAGGTAATCCATGCGCACGGAAATTACCCTGAGTGTACCAGGCACAAGTGTGGCGGGATCCATGCGCAGTCCGGCGCGCGCTTGCATGTAGTGCATTTCACCGTGGTACTGTTGGTCCAGCCAGTCCTGCAGCCAGTTTTTGTGTTTGTCGATTTCAATATCACTGATGCCGCATTGCTGGAAGCCGAGTTCGCGTGCCCAGGTACTTATCTGTCGGGAAAGTGCTTGAAGTTCGGCCTTGGTCATGAGGCTATGGTAACAGAAGCCCTGCTCACTTAGACTCGGGGAAAGTTGTATTGACCAGGAGAAATTAATGTCAGAACCCCGTCCGCCGCTTCCACCTTTTACCCGTGAAACTGCGATTCTGAAAGTGCGTGCCGCAGAGGATGGCTGGAATAACCGGAATCCGGCAAAAGTTGCGCTTGCCTACACTGTCGACAGTAAATGGCGCAACCGCGCAGAATTCCTGAACGGACGTGCAGAAATAGAGGCGTTTCTTGGAAGGAAGTGGGCCAGAGAGCTGGACTACAGACTGATCAAGGAATTATGGGCTTTTACCGAAAACCGCATTGCAGTCAGATTTGCCTATGAATGGCGTGATGATTCCGGGCAATGGTTCCGCTCCTATGGCAATGAAAACTGGGAGTTTGACGATAACGGTCTGATGGCAGTGCGACGTGCCAGCATAAACGATTTGCCGATAAGCGAGAGCGAAAGAAAATTCCACTGGCCCAGTGGTCCCCGTCCTGCCGATCATCCGGGCTTGAGCGAGCTGGACCTTTGAATTTCTGCGTATCGGTACAGCTTGCTAGTCTGCCCAGCTTCTGTCGGTTATTTTGTCGAGCAGTGGTTTGCTGCTTTTCAGTTGCTGGGACCACCTGAATTTGACGTGCTGCAGAAACTTTGTATTCCATGAAGCATGCAGTTCCTTGCGGTCCTGCCAGTAGAGAATGAACTCCCTGAGCTGGGCATCGGCAAAATCAGGGTCTATGTTGGCCATTGCCAGAATCTCATAACACTCAATACTGGGGCTGAAATCCGGAGGAATCATGCGCGGTGCCGTGTCGTGTTCAAGTGCGTGCTGATAGCGATCCCACTGCCTTCTGATATGGGCAATGAAGCGGGTATTCCATTCGCTGCTTGCCACGCCTTTTTCCTTCCAGTAAAGAATGAACTCGGCAATGGAGTCTTCTATGAAGCTCATGCTGATGCCGGCAAGTTCCAGTATCGACAGGGCATCTTCGCTTGGCTGCCAGTCAGGGCTTATGGGTTCTTCGAGTATCCGTGCCTGCATGATACCGCGTTTGCTTTCCCAGCCTCTTATAACCCAGTTGAGAAAAGTGTTGTGCCAGGAATACTGGATTTTCTTCCTGTCGCGCCAGTACTGCACAAAGGCAGGTATTTCCTGCTGGATGAATTCATGCGGAATATTGCGAAGCCGGCATTGCTCCAGCAGTGTTTCATCAGGCATCCAGTCGAGTGGGATGAGGCTGGCGGATGCTTGATTGGAAGGCTGTTCGGGATTCCGGGAACCAGCATGTCCCGGCATCGGTTTTCCACTGCTTGCCTGGGTATTATCCGGCTGGTTGATGGCATACAGCATACTGTTGCCATTACCCTGCAGGTTCTCTGTCAGCAGCATGCCAAGATTCTGCAGACTGCCAACCACACGTTTGATCTTGCCTGCTTCCCAGAAGGGCATTGCCTTGCACAGGGTCTCCATGCTGATTTCTGCCCAGCGCCTGTTCTGACGGTAAACAGGCGGGTGCTGCAGCATGAGTTCACTCAGGACATGCAACAGCACCGCCTCCTTGAGACCAATGGTGGCTGCAAGCGTCGGGGATATCAGTAATGGTCGCTCAGGTATCAGCGAATTAGTCATGGGATTATTGCTTCAGAGGTCCCTTCGAAAGGGGGAAATGATCGTAACACATGCTGAAGATGTGGCAAGCGCCAACAGCAACTGCCCGAAAACAGGGCTTGTCTCACAGGGCCCAATACGATAACGATGCACAGATTGGCTACTGGTGGGGTATATACATTACAATGCCCCGGTTTGTAGTTGTATATCTATAATAATGGGGACGGATAAGCCCTATGATTTTCTACATTGTCTATATTGTGTGTATTGTGATTCTGCTGCTGAATTTTACGCAGTTCCTTGCCCGCCGTAATCTGCAATGGATGGTGCTTGTTGCACCGTTTGCCATATTTGCGGTCAATATACTCAAATATATGAATGTGATCTGACAGCCCGAAATACGGCTGTTGATAGTGGTGCACCGGTCTGGTCAATCATGCCGGACAGAAAAATCGGGGTATGGCAACTTTCTGTCCTGATGGTACTTCTCCCTTCAAATTTCCTCCAGGGCATCCAGCGCTTCGCTGAGTTTGCTTACAGCCCTGATTTCCATACCTTTGACAGGCTGTTTGGGAGCGTTTGCCTTTGGCACTATCGCTCTCGTAAAGCCATGCTTGGCCGCTTCCTGCAGGCGTTCCTGGCCACTGGGAACCGGTCTGATCTCTCCGGCCAGTCCGACTTCACCGAATACGACGAGTTCTCTCGGCAAGGCACGGCTTCTGAAGCTTGAGACTATTGCCAGCAGCAGCGCGAGATCGGCACCTGTTTCACCTACCTTCACGCCACCTACCACGTTCGCAAATACATCCTGGTCTGCCATGAACAGGCCGCCGTGCCTGTGCAGCACTGCCAGCAGCATTGCCATGCGGTTATGGTCCAGCCCGACCGCAATCCTGCGTGGATTGCCGAACTGTGAGCTGTCGACCAGTGCCTGGATCTCCACTAGCAGTGCACGTGTGCCTTCCCAAAGTACCGTGACCAATGACCCGGGTGATATCTCCTCAGTGCGGGCGAGAAAAATCGCCGAAGGATTCAGCACCTCTTTCAGTCCGGTTTCGGTCATCGCAAAAATGCCCAGTTCATTGACTGCCCCGAAGCGGTTCTTGTGTCCGCGCAGCGTGCGGTAACGACCGTCTTCTCCACCTTCAAGCATCAGAAAACAGTCGATCATGTGCTCAAGCACCTTGGGTCCTGCCAGCGAGCCCTCTTTGGTGACATGTCCCACCAGAAACAGGGCTGTATTGGTCTGTTTGGCATACTGGATCAGCCAGGCAGCACATTCCCTTACCTGCGATACGCTGCCGGGAGCCGAAGTCACTTCAGTGTTGTGCATGACCTGTATTGAATCCACCACCAGTACTTTGGGGTGATGGGATTGCGCGGCAGCAGTAATTTCAGACACATTGGTTTCTGCCATCATCTTGAGTTTGTCTGCAGGCAGGCCCAGCCTTTTTGCGCGCATGCCAATTTGCTGCAGGCTTTCTTCGCCTGTTACATAGAGTGTTTCCATCTGCTGCGACAGCTTGCATATCAGTTGCAGCAACAGTGTACTTTTACCGGCGCCTGGATTGCCTCCGATCAGCACCACCGATCCGGGAACCAGGCCACCGCCAAGTACCCTGTCAAATTCGCCCAGGGAAGTTGAAAACCTTGGTTGCTCATCAAGGCTGATGTCTGCAAGTGTTTGCACGGGACTATTGGTACCCGCATAGCCAGCCTTGCGGAACTGTCTGGAGTCCGGCGTGGATTTTGCGGCACCGAGGCTGATGCGACTCAGGGTATTCCATTCATTGCAGGCGGAGCACTGGCCCTGCCATTGTGAATGTTCTGCACCACAGTCGTTGCAGACATATGCGGTTTTCTGTTTTGCCATGATGTGATGTATCAGTTGTTCAACAGCTGATGATAGTCCAGTGACCCCCGGGTGTCAGCGACAGGGTTTCTCCCGGAACCAGAGATTGGCAGCACATTTTTCATTCTCAGTAACAGGCAGGCTGTGTGCATGTCTGTTGAACGTGCCGGTTCAGTATGCAGCTGTACACCACCTGCATATGCAGACAACAGGCCGGGGATAGTCTCAGACATGGATTCTGGGAACTCTTTCTGCGACGGCACTGAGCAGTTCATAGGAGATTGTGCCGGTATGACAGGCCACTTCATCAACAGAAATGTTGTTGCCCCATAATTCCACCGGCATTCCGATTTCTGCCTGCGGCAGATCAGTCAGGTCTATTGCCATCATGTCCATTGATACACGCCCAACCGATGTGGTGCGCTTGCCTGCAATCATTACAGGGCAGCCGTTGGGTGTCATCGCCGGATATCCGTCGGCATAACCGGCACTGACAATGCCGATACGCATGGGCTCAGGACAGATGAACCAGGAGTTGTAACCGATACTGTCACCAGTTGAATGTTCCCTGATGCTGATCAGACGGGCTTCCAGTTTCATGGCAGCCTTCAGTCCGAGACTGTGACTGCGTCTGCTTTCGTCGTGCCAGGAAAAAGGCGAACTGCCATAAAGCATCAGGCCGGGTCTTGCCCAGGCGCTGTTGTTCTGCAAGGTAAACAATCCTGCTGATGCCACAATACTCTGGCTGGGCCCTGCCAGTTCCTCCTGTTGCATGAGGCTGGAAAAGCAATCAAGTTGCTGTCGGTTCAAGGCGTTATCAGGCATACCGGCATTGGCCAGATGGGTCAGCGCAATGATTTCCCCGACCCAGCTTTTACGCTTCAGGGCAGCATGGAGCATTGCAAATTCACCGGCAGTCAAACCCAGACGACCCATACCACTGTCGAGTTTCAACCACAGGGTCAGTGGCGTTTTTACAGATATACTGTCAAGCGTTTCTTCAAGCCAGACCAGATCTTCCGGGCGATGTACAACGAGTTGATAATTACCGTGCACAACCCGGAGGATATCCGCTTTATCAATGAGTCCCTGCAGAATGAGAACAGGCTTGTTGAGGCCTGCCTTGCTGAGAGTTTCCGCCTCGTTGATATCGGTTACCCCGAAAACATCTGCATCACCCAGTGCCCGGGCAGCCGGTACCAGACCGTGACCGTAGGCATTGGCCTTGATCATGGCCACTATCCTGCTTTGGGGAGCTCTGGTGCGTGCCACCGCCAGGTTATGCTGCAGGGCAGAGAGCTTGATGGTGGCCTGGATACGGTGCACAGGTTACCTGTCCTGTTCCCCGGTCCAGGAGCCGGGCGGCGGACCTCCGCTGGGAGGCATGTAGTTCTCGAAGCGGGTATGACGACCGATGAAGCTCAGGTTGACCGTGCCGATAGGACCATTACGTTGTTTGCCGATGATGATTTCGGCCAGACCCTTGGTTTCCGGCTTTTCAGGGTCATACACTTCATGGCGATAGACAAACATGATCACATCGGCATCCTGCTCAATGGCACCGGATTCCCTCAGATCTGACATTACGGGTCGTTTGTTCGGTCGTTGTTCCAGTCCGCGGTTTAGCTGGGAAAGTGCCACAACGGGACAGTTGAATTCCCTTGCCATCAGTTTGAGGGAGCGGGAGATTTCAGAAATCTCACCAGTGCGGTTCTCATTGCTGCCTTTTACCTGCATCAATTGCAGGTAATCCACCATGATCATACCCAGATCCCCCTGTTCTCTGGCAACCCGACGTGCACGTGCGCGCATCTCGCTGGGGCTCAGTCCTGAAGTGTCATCGATGAACAGCTTCCGGTTACGCAGTTTGGCTACTGCAGAGCTGAGTTTGTCCCAGTCCTGGTCTTCCAGCTTGCCATTACGCATGCGGGTCTGGTCAATGCGGCCGATGGAAGACATCATGCGGATGATCAGACTGTCTGCCGGCATCTCAAGACTGAAAACCAGCACCGGTTTGTCGGTATGAAGCACGGCATTTTCCACCATGTTCATGGCAAAACTGGTTTTACCCATGGAAGGGCGTCCCGCAACGATCACCAGATCTGCTTTCTGCAGGCCCGAGGTCATCGCGTCCAGATCGGTAAATCCGGTGCTGATGCCGGTAATATTGCCCTTGGCATTGAACAGGGTTTCTATCCGGTCAACTGCAGATTTGAGGATGGGGGTAATGGACTGGGGGCCGCCATCACTCGGACGTTCATCGGCAATGTTGTAGACAGCCTGTTCAGCAGCATCCACCAGTTCCACACTGTTGCGGCCATCGGGGTTGTAGCCACTGTCAGCAATGTTGTGGGCAACTGAAATGAGCTTTCGCAGTATGGCCCTTTCCTTGATGATGCCGGCATACGCAATGATGTTGGCGGCACTCTGGTTGTTGGTGACCAGTTCACCCAGATAATCGAGTCCACCGGCCTCATTGAGATTGCCGCTGGTCCGCAGGGCCTCACTGAGGGTGATGACATCAAGCGGTTTGGCATTACCGGCTTGAGTTACCATGGCTTCATAGATGAGCCGGTGTTCGCGGCGGTAGAAGTCGGAGGGAAGCAGGGTTTCATTCACGGCATCCCAGCGTTCGTTGTCCAGCATCAGAGCGCCCAGTACGGCCTGTTCCGCTTCAATGGAATGTGGCGGAACCTTCAGGGCGGTGATTTTGTCTGGTACGGCCTGTTCGGACATGGGTCTGGAATGATCCGGCTTCTGTTGGATACCCCCGCTCTGGTGGGGCAGGGTGATCAATGTTACCCGGTCGGTCAGTGGCTGTCACACGACTTGTCCGCGGAATTTGACTTCATTGTGTATGCAGATTGAGGCCTTGCCTTGATCAATGGCAAGCCCTTCCGGAAGGTAATGCACTAGATTTTCTGCTATAGCTGATAGCGCTGGAGTAGTAAAAGTGAGTGAGACCTTACCTGTAATCGGTTCCCTTCTGGGCGGGCTGGGCCTGTTTCTGCTGGCCATCGGCATGATGACTGACGGATTACGCCAGGCTGCCGGCAACGCCTTGCGATCCTTGCTGGCAGGCTGGACTTCGACACCATTGCGAGGAGTAATGTCGGGATTCCTGATGACGGCAATCGTGCAGTCGTCAAGCGCGATTACTGTAGCCTCAATCGGATTCGTCAATGCCGGCGTGTTGTCCATGAATCATGCCCTGGGCGTGCTCTATGGCGCCAATGTGGGGACAACCATCACGGCCTGGCTGGTCGCGCTGGTCGGGTTCAAACTGGATGTACAGATATTTGCCCTGCCGATGATCGGTGTTGGCATGATCCTGCAGCTGGTCAGAGAGCACAGCAGAATGGCTGCTGTTGGTATGGCTCTGACAGGTTTCGGCATTTTCTTTGTGGGGATAGATATACTCCGCGAGGCTTTTGAAGGGATTCTGGGGGCTTTCGATATTTCCAAATTTACAGTTCAGGGGCCACTGGAAATTTTACTTTATTTGCTAATCGGAATTGTCATGACTGTGCTGACCCAGTCATCCAGCGCTTCAATAGCCCTCACCATAACCGCTGCAAGCACGGGTATTGTGGGGATATATGCTGCTGCGGCAATGGTAATTGGCGCTAATGTGGGCACAACTTCAACAGCCCTGGTAGCTGTAATTGGGGCAACCGCCAATGCCAAGAGAGTGGCGCTGGCCCAGGTTATCTTCAACGTGGCAACGGCAGTGGTGGCATTGTTGATACTACCCCTGCTCTTCCTGGCAATTGTGGGCATGAGCCGTTTCCTCGGGCTGTCACCAGAGCCGGGGTTGACCCTTGCCATGTTCCACAGCGTTTTCAATATACTGGGTGTCGCCTTGATTCTGCCCTTGAACAACCGGATGACCAGATTTCTGGAGCAGTGCTATGTGTCACGCGAAGAAATGGCGCTGCTGCCAAAATTCCTCGACAACACCATTGCCTCAACCCCTGTTCTTGCAGTCAATGCGCTGGTGCTGGAATTGCGTGCGAATGCCGACAGGGTAAGGCAGCTTGCATCGATCTGTCTTGATCCTGCAGCCTCGGCCGAGTTGCATAAACAGCTTTATGTGGCCCGGCATTTGTCAGCAGAGATATCGAAATTCATTGTTGCGCTGGAAAGAAAGGCCTTGCCTGAGGAATCCACCAATCATCTCTCCATGTTGCTGCGTATTGACCAGTACCTGCTCAGTTGTGCCACCAATGCAGACCGTATACAGGCAGTAGTCAACAATCTGGAATCATCGCAATTGATGGTAGTTCGTGCTTGTATCGGGACTTATCAGGAGCAGTTGCTGATGCTGATGGGAGAAACAGGTACTGACTTTGAAAAGCAACTTGTCTCTGCGCAGGCTGGACATGATGCGGTCAAAGCCGATTTGCTGGAGGCCGGAGCAAGAGGAGAAGTGGATTTTGGCATCATAGTGGCGAGTATTGATATCCTCGGCGAATGGTTGCGCCTGATCCAGCAATGGATCAAGGCCATGAAACAGCTGGCACATATAGATTCAGAGACTACAGCTTCAGACAAAACATCTTCAGAGAGCGATGAGGAAACTGCAATGCCGCATCAGGACACAGTTGAGCCGGACAAGGTGGCTGGGCTGGAAACCCCGGGGCCCGATGCCTGACTACCCACCTGCAGTCAGGCATCGCTTCTGCTTTCACATACACGGTTAATCCGGGAATCCGGCAGCAGTTGATCAGAATTTGTAGCTTACGCCCATTCTGAAGCTGCTCGGTACCGTGGCACGGCTGATCGTACAGTTGACCACATTGCAATCAATGTCTTCCGAGCTGATGTCAGCAGGATCCAGCCCCGGCACATAGGCAGGGTAGTAATAAACGATCTCCTTTTTGTCAGTGTCGAACAGATTGATGATTTCGGCGTAGGCAGTCAGTTTGTCCCAGTGCCAGGCACCACGAAGACTTACAGTGGTCAGTGCTTCAGAGCGCTGGCTGTTGTCTGCAACCAGTGCGTAAGGGCCGAGGTAGCGTGCCCTGAGCGCCAGGTCCCATCTGTCGGTTGTTGCCGATATCCCGATCTGGCCGGCTTCCTCAACTGCCCCTTCCACAAACCTGCCTTCCGGGTTGTTCACGTAATTGGCATTGCTGTGGGTGTAGACTGCATCCACTCCCAACCAGTTGAGCGGTTGCCAGAACATGGTCAGCTCATAACCATCACGTTCTGATCCACCCTTGGGTTCAACCGAATTGGAATCGCCCACGAAAATCAGTTCGCTGTCCTGATCAAGCCACCAGTAGGCCGAGGTGAATTTGAAATCACCAATTGACCATCTGGCCCCAAGCTCCTGACCTTCACCCGGAGACATGCCTGCAATCGGATCAACCGGGTTCACAACACCACGGGCATCATTGGAATGAAAGCCCCTGCCCCAGTTGGCGTACAGTTCCATATCAGCAGTGGCGCGCCAGGCAAGCGCAATTTTCGGGGATGCCAGGGAATCGGATTTTGAGCGTGCTACTCTCAGGTTGTTTTGCGCAACCACATCAAAATCGTAGTAGTCGCCGCGCAGGCCGCCTATCACCCTGAGCTCATCCGTCAGATACCAGGTAGCTTCCAGGAAGGCACCATATGAGGCTTCTTCAATGGCGTTGGAAGCAATAGGAGCAACGAATCTACCTCCACTGGTATGTTCTACCCCAATGCGGCTGCCGTCATCATAGCGGAACTGGGCGCCGGTGATCAGTCTGAAGTCCATGGTGTCGATCAGGGTCTTGTCAGCCTCGCCTCCAATGGTCCAGCGTTTGTCAAACTGGTTGATCTGGAAGTCGTAGGTGGGGTTTGAGGACATGGTCCAGTCATAGGTCTGTGCATAGAAGCTGGCATTGTAGTCGCCTCCGGTCAGCTGACTGGTCATGATCCACCGTGAGGTTTCTCCCTCGGCAGTGGGATCGAGAGCACAGAAAGCGTCAGCGCAGGCAGTTGTGCCAAATGCCCTTTCAGGCACCTGTTCGGTTGGATCCCAGTTGGCCTCATAACCTGACAGGGTGACGGTAAGCTGTCCGATATCCGTTTCGCGCAGGTACTTGCCCCAAACCGCAAGATGATTGAGATCTTCAGCTTTCTGCCAGGGGCCATCGTTCTGTTTGTATTCCCCTACGAAAGTCAGGGTAGCGTCTTCAAGATCCTGGCTCATCCCCCCGGCGAGTCGGCGCCAACCGTATTGCCCGCTTTCAAACGAGATAAAGTTGTTGTCCAGCCGGCTGATGGTATTGATGAATGATGCGCCGGCCATGGAAAAATCACCCAGATCTGCGCGATAGGGGCCTTTGCGGTAATCGATACTGCTCACGGTTTCAGGAATAAGGCCATTTACATCCAGATAGCCTTGTCCATGTCCATGTGACCTCAGGTTCATCGGCATACCGTCAATGAAAACCGTATAGTCGGTACCGTGATCGAGGTTGAATCCTCTCAGAAAAAACTGGTTGGCCTTGCCACTGCCGGAATGCTGTACGGCGACCATACCCGGCATGGATTCCAGCAGTTCTGCTGTTTTGAAAAGCGGGCGCACCAGCAAATCTGCCCCGCTTACTGAACCTTCGCTGGCCGCTTCAGCTGTGCCCATCAGATCCAGATTGCGGCCAAATACAACAACTTCCTCAATTTCGGCACCCAGCAATGAAGCCGGCTGCAGCGCACATACGCTGGCCGCCAGTGCGGAAATGACAAATGAAAGCTGTCGCAACTTGTGATTGTCTTTGACATGGCGCAGAGATTGGCAGTCATCCAATTTAACGTTAAAAGAATTCATATCGTTCACTTCCACGGGGTTCTGCATAATTACAGGTTTGTCAGGCAAGAAAGCGGGAGGGCTTTCAGCTCATGGGGACGGATACTACGGCAAATTTTGCTGAACCTGATCTAATTAACTGTTTCAGAACGGTTTATCTGTTGTTAATAAAATTGTTAACGCGAGCCTGGAAAGCCGCAATTGTGCAAAATTAACGTTGGTTTCCTGTTTGATTCTGGAAGAAAAGAGGTCAAAATCCGCTTTTCCTTTTTTCATGCATGCACCGATGATAGAACCTGACGCATTGCGGGCACTTTGTGCACGAATTATCCAGAGTGGTGAGCTTGGCCGTTCCAGAACCTACGCAGCCATTCTGGAGTATCTGGCAGAGCGTGCAATTTCCGGTACTACACCCAAGGAAGTGGCAATTGCGATGGATGTACTGGGCAGAACATCTGATTTTGATGTTGGCAAGGACTCCATCGTCCGGGTGCATATCTACCATCTGCGCAACAAGCTCAATACCTATTATGCCAAACAGGGCAGGGTAGAAGACTGGCGCATTGACATCCCCAAAGGTCAATACATGCTGGTTTGTACGCCCAACCAGCAGGAAGGGGAAGACAGCAACCACCAGAAAAGCATTACCGGCAAGGTACTGAAAAGGCCATCTGCCACACCATGGCTGGCAGGGTTTGCCATTGTGCTGTTGGCGTTCAATATCTGGCAGAATAATTCGGCAGATTCCACCCTTGCATCTGCTGCCCCCAAACCGTTTGCACAATCCATCCTGTGGTCAGACCTGCTGGATGATGAGCTGCCTGTTCTGGTGCTGGTGGGGGATTACTACATCATGGGTGATACAGATGCAGTCGGAAATGTCAGTCGCATGGTCAGGGAGTTCGATCTCAACTCACCACGTGACCTGCAGAATGCCCAACAGCAGGGGCGCTACAACTCCTACATGAACCTTGACCTCAGTTACGTGCCAACCGGTGTGGCCAGCGCCCTTGTGCAGGTGATGAAGGTGTTCGGCCCGGACAATGACAGGGTACAGGTGAAGCTGATGTCGCAGCTCAATACCACCGATCTTGTCGGTAACCATATTGTCTATCTCGGCTATCTCAGTGGCATGGCAGGTCTTACCGACCTGATGTTTGCGGATTCGGGGCTGGCTTTCGGCTATACCTTTGATGAATTGATCAACCTTGATGACGACACGCTATATGCCAGCAGTTCAGGGCTCTCGGCGGGTGGAAACTATCGCGACTACGGGATGCTGTCCACGTTTACTGCCCCCACCGGTACTCGTTATGTGCTGCTGGCTGGTATGCGTGATCAGGGGCTGATAAATCTGGCCCAGGAGGTCACATCAACTCCTGACATTGCCGGAACGCTTGAGCTGGAAGAGCAAGGCACAACGGCCTTCGAAGCTCTTTATGAAGTAAGGGGGTTTGACAATACCAATTTCGATGCAAATCTGGTTTACAGCCGTGAGCTGAACACGAATGTCGTCTGGGAAACCAGGCTGATGGGTGGAAACTAGAACAAAAAAAGGAGCCACAGGGCTCCTTTTTCATGCAATGGGGCTGAACTTACTGTGAAACAACAGCCAGCTTGATTGTGACAATCACATCGCTACCCAGCGCCAGGTCAACATCGTATTCGCCGGTTTCGCGTAATGCGCCATCGGGCAGCAGCACTTCGCTTTTCTCCACTTCATGGCCGGCGGCAGTAATGGCATCGGCAATATCGCGTGTGCCGATGGAACCAAACAGTTTGCCTTCGTCCCCGGCATTGGCCTCAATGGTGATGCTTACACCGCTGAGTTTGTCTGCGCGAGCCTGGGCTGCAGCCAGTTTTTCAGCAGCTATTTTCATCAGCTCGACCTTGCGGGCTTCAAAATCAGCCAGATTTTCCTTTGTGGCAGGGATAGCCTTGGAAAAAGGAAAGAGAAAGTTGCGGGCATAACCGGCTTTCACATTGACTTTGTCACCCACGTTGCCCATGCGGCCAACTTTTTCCAGCAGAATAACTTCCATCTTGGACCTCTTTACTTTTTCGGCTCATGCTGAGCCGGTTTCAATTATTGGTTATACCCTTAACGGGTGTCCTGTTCCCGGATCAATCTCCTGCGGAAATCGACCACGCTATCGATAAACCCTGCCGCTACAATCAATGGCATCATGAACAGCAGCACCATGTAGGCCAGTATCAGCACTACCGAGCCCAGCTTCCGTGAAGCAACTACCGCATGTATAACGGCCAGTGCGTTGAACAGTGGCACAATACAAAGCAGTGGTACCCAGTCTGCCAGCGGCTGTATACCTGCCAGACCTGCAATTACCAGCACCAGCAAGGCGAGCATCAACCTTGGTGGTATACGCAGGCTTTGGAATTCCTGCCTGAACCCACCGGGGTTGTAGAGCATGGCCTGCCAGTAGCGACCTATAATCACAGCGCTAACAAACAGCATGCTGTGATAAAGCCCGTAAAAACCCAGCATCAGGTCAACGGCATCTTCTGCAGAAGCCTGAACCATCTGCCCGTTTTCAGGGAGCTGCAGGGTCATCCCCTGAGCCATCATCCCGTCCAGCAGTTCTGTCAAACGGTTGATGTAGTCAGTCTGCAAAAGCAGGCTGAGCTGTAACATCATCCCCACCACACTGACAGCAACAAGCAGCAGGGGCCAGGAGCCGGTTTTCCTGAGCAGTGCGCCCAGAAACAGGACTGCAAACAACATCAGTACGGGAGACGAGTCTCCCATAACCCATTGCAGACCTGCCGGCAGCAGTGCCCACAACAGGACCAGAAAACCTTCCTGCACCCCTTTGCGCATGGTGACCAGTGCCACTATTGCGCCGCTGAGGATGCCAAGCAGGGGTATCAGGCCGAGCAATATCGCCACCGTCACCGCCTGGCGGCGACCTGTCATGGCATATTCGGCTAACCCTCGCATCAGGTTCCCGGATTGTTCCTTATACTTCGTGTGAATCCGTGTATGGGATCAGTGCCAGATAGCGAGCCTGTTTGATGGCTGATGCCAACTGACGCTGAAAGCGTGCCTTCGTGCCGGTAATGCGGCTGGGCACAATTTTCCCGGTTTCAGAAATATTGGCTTTCAGGGTTTCCAGATCCTTGTAATCTATGCTCTCAATACCTTCCGCGGTAAAGCGGCAGTACTTGCGGCGACGGAAAAAACGCGCCATGTTGAATCTCCTCTAAACGTTTACAACGTTAACCTTGTCAGGTGACCAGTGTGCTTATGCGTCTGCGTCTTCAGCTTCTGACTCATCAGACTCGCTGTCTTCATCATCGTCGCTGTTGTCAGCTTCAGCTTCAGCAGCCATACGCTGACTGGCACGAGCCTTCCGTTCGCGGTTTTCGTTTTCCGCTTTCTGGATGGGTGACAATTCGGTGATAGCTTCGTCACGACGGATCACCAGATTGCGGATGATGGCGTCGTTGTAGCGGAAAATCGAGCTCAGCTCATCCAGCACTTCCTGGCCGCACTCGATATTCATCAGTACGTAATGGGCTTTGTGGATTTTGTTGATCGGATAGGCCAGCTGACGACGGCCCCAGTCTTCCAGGCGATGGATGGCGCCGCCGGATTCCTTGATCATTTTGGTGTAACGTTCAACCATCCCGCCAACCTGTTCTGATTGGTCAGGATGCACCATAAACACTACTTCATAGTGGCGCATTGAAGCTCCTCACGGTTTCTAGTCTCCCGTCAAGGCCACATTGAGGTGGCAAGCGGTGAGACAAGGAGTTAACAGGGCAGAAGATTCTGTTCCTGCGAAAAAGAGGGGGCATTCTATTGATATTGCAGACTGGATGCAACCACAAGACATTTGAGAGAACCCTGCTTTGAATCTGCAAGCACCACTTATTTCGAATATTCGAAACCTGTGCACACCCAGATGCCTGAGTGTCGCTGAATCTGCTTACTGGCTGCGCTGCCTTACTGCTTCAAACAGGCAAATTCCAGCTGAAACCGACACATTCAGACTACTGATTTCGCCTGCCATGGGGATGGCAAACAGGGTGTCGCACTGTTCCCGTGTAAGACGTCGCATGCCGCTGCCTTCAGACCCCATGACCAGCGCCAGCGGGCCTTTCAGGTCGGTCTGGTGCAGGGACTGGTCGGCTTCACCTGCTGCGCCCAATACCCAGATGCCACCTTCCTGCAGCGTCTTGAGGCAACGGACCAGATTGGTTACCGCCACAAAGGGGACTATTTCTGCTGCGCCACAGGCTACTTTCCTGACAGTGGCGTTGATCAGCGCACTCTTGTCCTTGGGCACTATTACCGCATCCACACCCGCAGCCTCGGCCGAACGCAGGCAGGCACCCAGATTATGGGGGTCTGTTACGCCATCGAGTACCAGCAGAAAAGGGGGGTGGTCGATTTCAGTGAGCAGTTGTTTGAGAAACCCTTCGCTTTTTTCCAGTTTCAGGTTGCGACATTCCAGAATGACACCCTGATGGACTGTTGCACTCATCGCATCAAGTTCTGCCCGTTGCATTTCAATACAGGGCAGCCCGAGTTTCCCGGCCCGGGCCCTGATGAGGTCCAGCCGCTCGTCCTGCCGGCCCTGCTGCAGATACAACTGCACTGCATTGTCTGGGTGATGCTGAAGCACAGCTTTTACTGCATGCATGCCGTAGACCAGATCAGGCCCCGGATTGTTGTATTGTTCTTTCATCTGCGTTTGTTGCGTTTGCCTGTGCCTGGTTTGCGTGATTGCGCGTCTTGCCTTGCGCCGCGTTTCCCTTCCTGGGGCTTGCCACGAGTGCGTTGTGGCAGGGCTCTTCCCGGTCCCTTGCTGGCAGTACCGCCGCCTGTCAGCTGCAATTCAATTTTGTGATCGTCCATGTCTACTCGTGACACGACAACCCGAATTTCGTCGCCAAGCCTGAAGCTGAGTCCAGTACGTTCGCCTGTCAGTGTGTGACTGGTATCGTCATAATGGTAATAGTCGTTGGTCAGGGCCGTTACATGCACCAGACCTTCCACATAGACATCGGTCAGTTCCACGAACAGGCCGAAGTTGGTAACACCGATAACAACCCCGGGGAACTCTTCACCGATACGATTCTGCATGTATTCGCACTTGAGCCAGTCAAGCACATCATAGGTAGCGGCATCCGCCCGTCTTTCGGTTTGCGAAAGTTGCTGGCCGAGTGTTTCCAGCTCAGCCAGCTTGTAGGGGTAGATTTCATGTCGTTTCAGTGGCTTTTCCCGACCTGTTCTGTAAATGCCTTCCAGATCCCTGCCGCTGCGAATGAGGCAGCGGATGGCCCTGTGTACCAGCAGGTCAGGATAGCGCCGGATAGGTGAGGTAAAGTGCGTATAGGCATCAAAACCCAAGCCGAAGTGACCCACATTCACAGGCTGGTATACCGCCTGTTTCAGCGAGCGGATGACCAGTGTCTGCAGCAGATGACGGTCGGGACGCTCCTTCAGCCGTTCAAGTATCAGCTGATAGTCCTTTGGTGTGGGATTGGTCTTTCTGGTCAGTCCTATGCCTATGCTGCGCAGGAAATCGTAGAGCTTGACCAGTTTTTCCTCACTGGGGCCTTCGTGCACACGATACAAGGCAGGCAGTTTGGCACCCTGCAGCAGATCGGCCGCCGCCACATTGGCGCAGAGCATGCATTCCTCGATAAGGCGATGGGCATCGTTGCGCTGCACGGGAATGATTTCCTTGATGCGGCGCTGCTCGGAAAAAATGATCCGGGTTTCCATGCTTTCAAAATCCAGTGCGCCACGTTTTACCCTGGATTGCAGCAGTTGCTTGTACAAGGAGTAGAGGTTTTTCAGGTCAGGCAAGAGCGCACTGTGTTTTTCGCTGACACGCTTTTTGAGCAGAGCCTCGATGTCATCCTTCGGGGTCTGCAACATGGCAGCTACTTCGGTATAGGTCAGGCGTGCATGGGAATGAATGATGGCTTCATAGAAACAGTAGGAACTCATCTCACCCTGGGCACTTATGTCCATTTCACAGACCATGACAAGTCTGTCTTCGCGAGGCTTGAGTGAACACAGGCCATTGGAAAGCTGTTCCGGCAGCATGGGAATGACATGACCGGGGAAGTAGACTGAATTTCCCCTGATTTGCGCCTCCTGGTCCAGGGCGCTGTCAATCTGCACATAGTTGGAAACATCAGCTATCGCAACATAAAGCGTATATCCCTGACCTTTTACGCGTTCACAGCAAACGGCATCATCAAAGTCTTTCGCGTCTTCACCATCTATCGTGACAAACGGCATGTCGCGCAGATCTTCACGTTCGGGAAAACGGTCGCCGTCAATGGCTGCAGGAAAGCGTCTGGTTTCATCCAGTGCAGTTTTCGGCCATTCGTGCGGAATATCGTGTGTGCGCAGGGCAACTTCAATTTCCATCCCGGGCTTGCTGACATCACCCAGAATCTCGATCACTTCCCCGGTGGCCTTGTGGTATTCATGCGGAAACTGGGTAATCTGCACCACAACAAAATCGCCATCAGTGGCTTTTTTGTGTTTCTTCGGGGGGATCATGATTTCCTGGCTGATCCGCTTGCTGTGCGGCACTACCACACCGAAGCCCTGTTCCTGGTAGTAGCGGCCAACCAGCTGGCTGCTCTTGCGCTCCAGTACTTCCACAATGCGACCTTCCGGCCTGCCGCGCCGGTCGGTACCGGAAACCTTGGCAAGCACGGTGTCGCCATCAAACACCTTGCGCATCTGTTTCGGGCTCAGAAACATGTCACTTGAGCCGTCTTCGGGTATGACAAAACCGAAACCGTCCTTGTGGCCCATGATCCGGCCCTTGATCAGGTTCATTTTGTTGACCAGTCCGTAGACATCCCGGCGGTTGCTGATCAACTGGCCATCACGGGTCATCGCATCCAGTCTTTTCAGCAAGGCCTGCTGGGCATCGGCATCGAAAAGAAGGAGGGCGGTGCACAATTCCTGGTGAGAGGCAGGTTTGCCGCTTTTTTCCAGATATTCGGTGATGAATTCCCGGCTGGGAATTGGATTGGCATAGCGTGAAGCTTCCCGCTCAGCAAAGGGGTCAGCGTTGATGGAATCTGGAATTGGCGCGGCTTTTTTGCGTTTGGTCATTTGTGGGGCTATTTGAAGAATGAACCTGCAGTATACGCCATGGGCAAAGGGATTAATGCCAAAGAATTGACAAGCACATGCTGTATAGGCAGAATGCGCGGCTCTGAAAATCCCCCCTATGCCCAGGTGGCGGAATTGGTAGACGCGCTAGCTTCAGGTGCTAGTAATCGCAAGGTTGTGGAGGTTCAAGTCCTCTCCTGGGCACCATGTACTTACCCACCCCAGATAAATTGCCTATTTTTATAGGCTTTTCATCCAGTAATTTCTCAATACTGCTCATTTCTATCATACTTTCTATCATACCAAAGCCCACTGAGGAAATACTTTTAAACATTCCTTTTCAGGCTTTGAGAAGCTAAAACGGGCTTGACGAGCTGTTATAATCTGCGCAGAAAGACCTTTATTACATCCTTCCTTCTATATCACAAAGATCAAGTATCAAGAGTTATGCCGCCCAGTGTTGATATGGGTGTATTGATACAGAACCCTCTGAGTAATTAATAAATCAAAGTTGCTAGAACTTTAGACCAGAAGGCTGCTAATGGCTTATCAGAAAAAAAGCTCTGTGACGCACAAAGGCTAAAACTCTCTCTTGTGAGCTAGTAGGGGACGTCTAGAAAGTGGTGAGGAGAACGGAACGGGCATATGGAACCGTTTCTTTTTATTCTCTTTTATTTACTAAATTAATCACTGAAAAACCAAGGAATAGAAAATGAATACTTCCAGCCGCAGTTCCAGAAAGAAAGCCATTGATGCCAAATGTAAAGATTGTAATTACGATCCATACAGTAAAGGTTCATGGCGTTACCAGATAGAGACATGACAAAGTAATGATTGTCCGCTGTATCAATTCAGACCATTAACAATAAAGTCTTACTCTAGTGGTGAGAGCTAAAGGAGTGGGTTGGTTGTTGTTTGCTATAGCTTACTATTAACAACTACCACTAACGAAGATGAAGACACACAGAAGAACAGCAGAGGGGCCACCGAGCCCTATGTTTACCACATGTACTCAACCCCTCTATTCTTCTGTGCTACAGACAAGCAACAACCTAACGAAAAAGCTTGACTCTTATATCACTGCCAAAGGACTGCCAGAAGACGACTATAATCATCATCGGTTCATGACACCTTTGATGCTTGCTGACAACCCTCAGGCAAAAGCTACTTTATACAACATCGTTGATGATCTTCTTTGTCTTTTCAAGGAACCAACGCAAAGCAAATACAGAGAGACGCAACGCCAGATGATTGAGTTTGTACTTCTGAATCTGGCACAAAGTAGTCTCACGGATAGATGGACATTGGTTGTCAAGAACAAAGCTCAGTATTCAAACGACCACCGTTTACTAGACTTCTCTTATGGCTCTCTCATGGGCGTAATTGAGACTCTGATAGCAGAAAAGCTAATCAACTATCGAAAGGGAGGTAAATTTACCAAAGGGTCAATGTGTTCCCGTATCTATCCAATGAAGCTGCTTGAGATGCAACTCTATCCTCTAGCGTTAATGACACAACAAGCCATAAAGCCTCCTTTCATCACGATCAATGAGCCAGAAGCTGGTTGGCAAACTGTGTTAAGTAATCTTAGCGGAACACATCCTGACCGGTTGAAGATGGAAACTATTAATGAATTCCTAAAGTCACACACATGGGCTTGCAAAGGACCGATTAGACTTATCTATAAGCACTCAATATTTAGTGGTGGCAGGATTTACACTCCCTTCCAAAATCTACCTGTTAAAGCAGTGCCACTTCGCATAAACACTCTAATAGATGGTGAGCCAATCGCTGAGGTGGACTTTAATGCCAGTCATCTCAGGATGGGATTAGCCCTCTTTGGTGGTGAAGATGCTGGTGATGACCCTTATCGAAAAATTGCTGACTATGCACAAACTACGAGAGATAAAGTTAAGGGATACATTACCATTTCCTTAAGTAGTAGTAGTGCTAAATCAGCGCATAATGCACTAAAAAACAATGGTTATGGGGGTCCTGAGATAGAGGCTCTAGAGAATGCTACTAGGCGTTGCTATCCCAGTCTGAGACTTTATGACGGACTGGGTATTCATCTGCAAAGCCTAGAGGGTCAGATACTCATGCATGTCATGTATCAGGGAGTCTTAGAGGGAAAAGTAGTCCTTCCTATACATGATGCAGTAGCAGTTAAGGCACAGCATGCAGAGTGGGCCGCACAAAGGATGGAGGCTGCATGGGTGCAGGTGTGATGCAAGAAAGGAGATGCTGCTAGACCTAGACTAAAGACCATAATCACTCAGACACAGTAATCTTGTACGGAGACAGACTAGTGGTGATCACAGGCTTACCTTCAGCAGTGAACAGAGAGTACCCTACATAAAACAAACGCTCACCAACAGTGATTGTGCCAGACTAAACCAGTACATCTTCCACTTCTTCTAGCGATTCTACGAACTTTTCGGCAGGTAATGTTTTTAGGCTGGCGTTCCATGATTCCCAGATACCATCTTCATTGAGGGCAAAGAAGGTTTTCTTACCATCTATCGTGCTTCTCATGACGACGTAAAGTTCACCTTCTTCACCCAAGTCGGAAGAGTCAGGATAGACCTTTGCAGTGAGAGTTACTTCGTCATCCACTGTAAATGTTGTGTCAGTAATGTTACCGCCATCAGCAGAGGCACCGATAGATATAGTTGAATCGGTTGCTGTGCCGTCTGTGCGTATGATTCTAGAGAGACTTTGCTGAGGCACATCAGGTATTACAGCAGCTTCCAGTTCTGGTTCTGGTTCTGCCTCTGGCTCAGGCTCTGGCTCAGGTTCTGGCTCAGGCTCTGGCACAGGTTCTATAGCGCTATAGCTTACGACGCCAAGTGTGACGCTAGAGGCTGAGGCGTTCGCCCAACTAGGACTTAAATCGCCCTCATCTCCAATCCATACACCAAAACGAAGTTGAGGGTTGTTATAGGATACAAAGCCTCTAGCTTCGGTATAAAATGTTGGTAAAGCGATAGTGCAGTCAATATCCTCACATCCATTAAAAATTGGGCCAACCGCGCGGTCATTCAGGAGTGTAATAAGCGCGCTGTTAAGGTCGGATAAAGCTGCATTTGGCGTGGTAGAAAAATCTCCTGCACTCCAAACCTCACCCGGAACACCATCTCCGATATTGATAGTCACTAGTTGGTTATCTTGGATGATTCCTGTTATCGAGCCAGCAGCTATTACAGCTCCACTGGTATCAATTTCAGCAAAGCATTGGCTAGATAAGCACAACAGCAATACGGTTTTTATCAGTTTCAAATTCATATAGAAAATATTTAGGCTTTGCTAAATTAGGCTAGCAAATCTGGACGAGTTTTCAAAACACCTTCTGATGTATCTGGGCAGGTACAGTAACAGTGTCAGGCTGTGATAGCCCCTCCCCCGTGCCTGTTTAGACCCCACTTTAGGTAAAGGGACTAAGGTATTTAGGCTGGCATCTAGTTATCTCCCAGCATCCCCATCATCAAACACCCCAGTGCTATGACATCCAAACCTAGACTGTGCAGCCTCGGCCTCTAACTGACTAAATAGCTCATAGTGCCTGTCATCAGGTCTATACAGTACTACCTCAGCGTACCCACCAGCCACTAAAGCCTCATTGACGAAGGTATCGCCCACAAACACATACCGAAGAAGCCTGCCGTACCTATCAGTCTCTGAGACATCTTTCTCCAGCCTTACCTCTTTTCCAGCCACCAAATCGATATTGGCTTGAGTAGCTTCATCATAGCAGGGCTCATCTCTCTCAGGCGTGTTTATACCGATATAGCGGGCTCTGTGTCGCTCTCCGTTGAGCTCTACATCTATAGAAAATCCATCAATGACTTCTAAGGCTTTGTGTTCAGCACGTACTGCTCCGTTGAAAGCTAAAAAAGTCGGTTTGCCGACCCTTGTTCAATGTTACTTCGTATATCTGAGTTAAATTGTTCAATTACTGACCGCGCCTCACTTCGAGTTATTTCCTTACACATACCTCGCACTAAACTATCTGACCAACTCGAGTAACTGCCATCAGTCCGCGATATAACAGACCCCTTATAGAATCTTTTTTTTTGTATCACCCCCTCATACCACTCATATCCGCTATACCAATCATAAATTTCTATGTAGCTGACGAAACTTTTGTAGGCATAAGTAGATGGGAAGCTATTAGTTTGAAGTGGATTTTCAATTTCTTGGGCAGTATTTGGGTATAAGGCTACCACTCCAACATTCTCTAGCCTGTTCCTAAAAAAATATAGGAGCTTGTAGTTAAATTGATAATCTGTTCTAACGATGTCACATTGCAGGATTAGATTTGATTCTAACGGATCCTCATAATTACTGAGGTCTTGCGCAAATGCACTACCAACGAAAATTGTAAGTACTGAAATAGCAACAACACTCAAAAATCTCACTAGTAGAACCCCCAAAACCATACAAAGTATTTATTTAATTCATAACTAATCTGTTATCGGTACAACTGAGATTTACTTTAACACTATATTTTGCTTTTTTTTGTAACTAACTTGTTTTTTCTATTTAATTTTTATATACCTTTAGATGCCTACAACGGTATAACAAGGTGAGAATATGAATCTATTAAATAAGAAGATTTCGGCGGCGCTGACAAAGTCTCTATTAATACTCAGTTTTTCGATTTGCAGTGCCTATCTCTCGGCCCAACCACAAGGTGGACCTCCTCCAGGCGGACCTGGTGGTCCACCCGCTGGACAACCTGGTGATCCTGGCGGACCTCCTCCAGGCGGACCTAATGGCGGACCTCCTCCAGGTGGACCTAATGGCGGACCTCCTCCAGGTGGACCTAATGGCG
>JAURLQ010000090.1 GCA_030831125.1 Gammaproteobacteria bacterium | reverse complement strand
AGACTGGACAAGATGCTTTCAGGAGACTTCGACCTGGTACTGGCAGGCTGGGGACCGGACTACGAAGATCCAATGACTTTTGTGGATTTGTTTGCCAGCTGGAACGTCAACAACCGTGGCCGTTATGCCAGTGACGAATATGATTCCCATGTGCGTCTAGCACAGTCTACATCCGACCAGCAGGTTCGCATGGATGCCATGGGCAAGGCCCAACAGCTCATCATTGATGATGCCGTCATACTGCCCAACTTCGAGCGAGTAGCCAACACGGTTCAGCATCCGAAACTGGAAGGTGTCATGTTCAAACAGACCGGTGCCAGCATGGTGCTTACCTACGCCAGAGTGCTCGAATAAATCGTATGCTGCAATACATACTCAAGAGATTGCTGATCGGCCTGCTGACCATCTGGTTCATTGCCACTGCCACTTTTGTCGGCATGCATATGGTGCCCGGCGATCCACTCGCCAATGAAAAAGGGACCAATGAAATCATAAGAGCCAACCTTGAACGCCAGTATGGGCTTGACCGCCCCGTGTTCGAACAATACCTGCTCTACATGGGCAACATGCTCAAAGGTGATTTCGGTATTGCCTTCAGCGAAGAAAACCGTTCGGTCAACGACATCATCGCTGAAAATTTTCCCGTTTCTGCAACGCTGGGCATGCTGTCGTTGCTGTTCGCTGCATTGGGTGGTGTACTCTGGGGCGCCATTACCGCAATCTACAGAAACAGATTACCGGACTCCATAATCATGTTTCTGGTCATACTGGGTATATCTGTCCCCAGTTTCGTGTTTGCAGCCCTGAGCCAGCTGGTATTACTGAAACTCAACCAGTGGGCCGGCACCACTATTCTGCCCGTAGCTGGCTGGGGTGGTTTCAGTTACATGCTGGTGCCATCCCTTGTACTCGGGCTCAGCACCATGGCCTTCCTTACCAGGCTGATGCGTTCCTCCATGCTTGAAGTTGCCAACACGGACTACATTCGCACAGCCAGAGCCAAAGGCCTTTCCACAACCCGTATTTTCATACGCCACCAGTTGCGTAATGCAATCCTGCCGGTCATCACAGTGCTTGGTCCTGCCATTGCCATCATCACCACAGGCGGTTTCGTGGTGGAAAGTGTATTTGCCATTCCGGGCCTCGGTCGATATTTCGTGCAGGCGGTCGCGCAGCTTGATTACACTGTCATCATGGGCACCACGGTGTTTTTCGGTGCCTTCCTGGTACAGATGGTCATCGCCGTTGACATTCTTTACGGCTTTATAGATCCGCGTATCCGACTGGGGGCTGCATGACAATGTCCACTTTCAGTCCGGATGATTTTGCTCCGGCAATCCGGGAAGAAAAGCATCACCAGATCGTGCGCCCCTCCCTTTCGTACTGGCAGGATGCATGGATACGGCTGAAAAACAATCGCAGGGCACTGGCCAGTCTCTGGATAGTGATTGCCTTGCTGCTGTTCACCCTGCTGGGACCATTCGTATGGACACTGGATCCATCATTGCAGGATCTGGATACGATCTCGCAGGGTCCGGCACTGGGCAGAATCTCGCTTGTTGTTGAGGATCCGGGTCAATGGGAAGGAGTCAGTGCCACTCCCTTGCCCGTCGCCGAGGGCACTGAATTGACAGCTACAAACGCCATTCATGTTGAAGGGGCTGCCACTACACAGTATGTACGACTGTACTGGGAAGCTGTCCCCGGCGCTCATCATTATCTGGTTTACCGTAACGACCACGAACCCGAATCAGGCCAGGACCTTGGTCTTCCTCTGGGCTCCACATTTGTGCCAGAGGAACTTGGTTTTGAAGATCGCCTGCAATTGAGGCCACAATCCTACTGGTACACTGTTATAGCCAGTACCGAGTTTGTGGAATCTCCGGTATTTACTACTCAGCGTTTTGATGTGACCAGAGCCATTACCCGAAGCCAGGCTGTTGAGCGGGGGCTTCCCGCAGAACCCGGCAGTGAAGTGCAATTACCTGCCCATCCCTTTGGAACAGATACACTGGGCCGCGATTTGCTGGCACGTGTAATGTATGGTGCGCGTGTCTCCCTTTTCATCGGCATTTTCGCACCACTTCTGTTTGTGTTGATCGGCACGGTTTATGGCGGCATAGCAGGATTTTTTGGTGGCAGTATCGATATTGTAATGATGCGCATCGCAGACTTCGTGATTGCCCTTCCCTTTCTGTTGTTCATGATTCTGTTTCGGATAAGCTTCGGTATCGGCCCGGGAGAAAGTGGTATTTTCCCGATGTTGCTGGCTCTGGTACTGCTGCGATGGCCGGATACTGCCCGACTGGTACGTGGACAGATACTGCAGATACGCGAAGAAGCCTTTGTCCAGGCTGCCCGCATACTCGGTGCCCGCTCCGGCTATCTGATTTTCCGTCACATGATCCCCAATACCATAGGCCCTATACTGGTTACACTCACCTTTGCCATACCAATGGCAATATTCACGGAAGCCTTCCTGTCCTTCATTGGCATGGGCGTATCTCCTCCGACACCCTCCTGGGGCTCCATGAGCAACGAAGGCATCAGAACCATGCTGTCCAGTCCGCATGAACTGCTTTTCCCCGCTATTTTCATCAGTATTACCGTGCTTGCCTTCAACATGCTTGGTGATGGGCTCAGGGATGCACTGGATTCCCGCATGAGGTCCCGGGAATGAAACCTGAAAATGCGTTGGAAGTCCGCAATCTTGCGGTGGAATTCAGAACTTACGGTGGTACGGTCAAGGCAGTGCGGGATGTATCTTTCGATCTCCACAAAGCAAAAACACTCGCCATTGTGGGAGAGTCTGGCTGTGGAAAGTCTGTCGCAGTCCAGAGCCTTATGGGACTCATACCCATGCCTCCCGGAAAAATTACCAGCGGATCAGCAAAGCTCAACGGCGATGAGCTGATAGGCATACCGACTGACAAGCTGAACAAGTACAGGGGAAATCGCATCGGCATGATCTTCCAGGATCCGATGAGTGCAATGAACCCTACCATGACAATAGGCAACCAGATAGCCGAAACACTGATAGTCCATCGTGGTATGAGCAGAGCCGCCGCCATGGAAGAGGTGCATGAACTGCTGCACCAGTGCCAGATTCCGGAACCACAGAAACGGGCAAGACAATATCCCTTCGAATTTTCAGGGGGCATGCTGCAAAGGGCTGTAATAGCAATGAGCATCGCCTGCAAACCTGATGTGTTGATTGCCGACGAACCTACAACTGCACTGGATGTCACCATCCAGGCCCAGATACTGCACCTGCTGCGTGACCTTCAGGACAGGTTTGGCTTGTCCATCATCCTGATTACCCACGATCTCGCTGTGGTTGCGCGTATGGCACATGAAGTAGCAGTAATGTACGCAGGACAGATTGTCGAGTCCGGTACTGTGGATGAAATTTTT
>JAURLQ010000012.1 GCA_030831125.1 Gammaproteobacteria bacterium | reverse complement strand
CTGCAATATACCGGTGGAACCACTGGCATCGCCAAAGGCGCCATGCTCACGCACGCGAATCTCTTAAGCAATATTGGACAACTGGAGGCATTGCTTGATGAAGACTGTCCGGGCGTTGGCGCAATCATGCTCGGTCCCTTGCCGCTGTACCATATCTATGCCTTCAACCTGAGTTTTCTGACCTCCCTGCACAGGGGGCACATCACCTTGCTCATTCCCAATCCCAAAGACATGAAGGCGCTTGTAAAGGCTGTCAGACCTTACCGGGTAAACGGTGTAATAGGTATCAACACCCTGTACAGGATGTTGAGCGAGTCTGAAGAATTCAGGCAGCTGGATTTTTCCGGCATGAAGGTCAGCGCCTCTGGTGGCATGGCACTATCTTCCACCATTGCGGAAAAATGGGAAGCAATGACCGGCGTACGCATAATTGAAGGTTACGGCATGACGGAATGTTCTCCCATGGTGGCCTGCAACCGTTATCGCGATTACAAACCTGGCACGGTTGGCAAGGCAGCGCCCGACACCAGTTTGTGTCTGAAAGATGAGCATGGCAACGAAGTGGCAACCGGAGAGGTGGGTGAAATCTGCGTTAAAGGCCCCCAGGTAATGCAGGGATACTGGCAGCGCGAGGCAGAAAACAGGATCGTTTTTGATGATGAAGGCTGGTTGCACACCGGAGATCTCGGGGTGCTGGATGATGAGGGTTATTTGCGCATAGTCGATCGCATCAAGGACATGATCATTATCTCGGGCTTCAATGTATACCCCAACGAAATTGAAGAACACGTTTGTTCACATCCGGAAATAATTGATGCCTGTGCCATAGCTGTGGGTGATGAATGCGCATCGCAGATTAAACTGTTCGTGGTGGTGAGCAACCCCGAGCTCAGCCGTGAGGACATTATCAATTACTGTCGCACCGGTTTGGCTGCCTACAAGGTGCCGCGCTATGTGGAATTCAGGGAAGCCCTGCCCAAGAGTGAAATCGGCAAGGTGCTCAGACGCAGATTGCGCGACGAAGAGACTGCTGCCATCAGTATGGCCTGACAGCTAGAAACCTCAAATTTGTCCGTTGATTTACCGGGACGCCGGTTTTGCGGGTTACAATGCCGCAATGCAGTCTGCACATCGCTCTGTTACCCCACGCAAATTGTCAGTTACGCCCCGATTCAGCCAGGCTGTTCATCCTGTGCTGCAGCAGGTGTATGCCTCTCGTGGGCTCAGTACCGACCAGGATCTGCAGCTGGGGCTGGAAGCGCTGCTGCCGCCCGACACCATGCTCAACCTGCCTGAGGCTGCTGCATTGCTGGCTTCACACATAGAGGCAAACAACCGCATCGTGGTGGTGGCGGATTTCGATGCCGACGGCGCCACCAGCTGCGCCCTGATGCTGCTGGGCCTGAAAATGATGGGCTGCAGCCATGTGGATTTTCTCGTGCCCAACCGTTTTGATTTCGGTTACGGGCTTACCCCCGAAATAGTCACGCTTGCCAAGGACAAACAGCCTGATCTGCTCATTACCGTAGACAACGGTATTTCCAGTATTGAAGGCGTGGCACTGGCCCGGCAGCTCGGCATGCAGGTACTGGTTACCGACCACCATCTGCCGGCAGAACAGTTGCCCGAGGCTGATGTAATCATCAATCCCAACCAGCCCGGCTGCCCCTTTCCCGGCAAGGCGCTCGCCGGCGTAGGAGTAGCCTTCTATCTGCTGGCAGCACTGCGCACGCAACTGCGCAGCTCAGGCTGGTTTGGCATCCGCGGCATTCCCGAACCCAATCTGGCCCTGCTGCTGGATCTTGTAGCATTGGGCACAGTAGCCGATGTGGTGCCGCTGGAGCGGAACAATCGCATTCTGGTAAAGAATGGTTTGCAACTTATTCGCAGTGGCAGGGGACGACCCGGCATCAGGGCACTGCTGGAAGTGGCCAATCGCAATCCGGCTTCGGTTACCGCCACCGATCTGGGCTTTGCGGCAGGCCCGCGCCTGAATGCTGCCGGACGTCTGGACGACATGAGTCTGGGCATACGTTGCCTGCTGGCAGATGATGAAATGACGGCACGCGCCCTTGCGTTGGAACTGGATACCATGAACAAGGACCGGCGGGTGATCGAGTCGGACATGCGCGACGAAGCAACAAGGATTCTGCAGGACATGCAGATTACGCCGGAGCACTACGGGTTGTGTCTGTACAACCCGGGCTGGCATCAGGGAGTGATCGGCATTCTTGCTTCGCGCATCAAGGAAAGCCTGCACCGGCCGGTGATCATTTTTGCCGATGCCGGTGAAGAGGATGGAGCAGGGGTGCTCAAGGGATCTGCGCGCTCCATCAATGGTGTGCATATACGCGATGTGCTCGACCGTGTGGCCACGCGCCATCCCGAAATTCTGCAACGCTTTGGCGGGCATGCCATGGCCGCCGGACTCACCATCAGACTGGACAAACTTGCGGCCTTCAACGAAGCGTTTGATGCCGCAGTGCATGCCATGGCCGAACCCGATGTGTTCAATCCCTCTTTGCTTAGTGATGGAGAGTTGCAGCCAGAATGCCTGTCGCTCGATTTTGCCATGACCTTGCGCGAAGCGGGTCCCTGGGGCCAGCACTTTCCCGAACCGCTGTTCACTGGCAGCTTCCGGGTAATCAGCAGAAGGATACTGGCCGACAAGCACCTCAAACTGGTGCTGGCAGCAGACAAACAAGGCAGGCAGCTGATAGACGCCATTGCCTTCAACCAAACACCCCGGATCCTGGACTCACAGGCCGAATTCGTCACGCTGGCCTATCGCCTGGCAGTCAACGAATTCCGGGGGGAGTACAATGCACAGCTTGTTGTTGAACAGCTGGAATTCGGGAATCCACCTGCTCCGGACAATGCCATATCGTAGGGGCAAAATCCGCAACCGAAGTTCAAATCGTGAGTGCAGGGGCATGCTTGCGCGCCCGTCAATCCATCAGACAACTGAAACAATAAAAGCATCCCGAACCCCATGACCCACAAACCCTATCCCAAATACCAGGCCTTCACCCACCGCGCATTCGTGCTCTACTGGCTCGCGCGCTTCTGCGCCACTTTTGCCGTTCAGATTGTGGCCGTTGCCGTGGCCTGGCAAGTATACGACCTTACCCGCGACCCGAAAGACCTCGGCATTATCGGCATGGTGCAATTCCTGCCCCTGTTGCTGCTGGTACTGGTCACCGGTTCCGTAGCCGACCGCTACGGCCGCAGGCGCGTGATGTCGTTGTCCATTGCCCTCGAAATACTGGCCTCACTTGCCATCCTTTATTTCTCATGGCGAGGACTCACCAGCCCGATACCGATATTCGCGGCCCTTACTGTACTGGCCATAGCACGTGCCTTCTTCGGCCCCGCCACCCAGGCGCTGGTGGTAAACCTGGTGCCGAAGGAAGACTTCGCCAATGCCGTTACCTGGAATTCCTCCGCATGGCAGATAGCAACCATTGTTGGTCCAGTGGCCGGTGGCTTGCTATACGGCATAGGTGCCAACATCGCCTACGGCACCGCCACGCTGTTGCTGACCACTTCACTCACCCTGATCCTGCGCATCCCCGAACCACCACCGCCTAAGGAAATCAGGAAGATCACTTTCCACTCTGTATTCGAAGGGCTGCATTTCATTCGTGGCCAGAAAATTGTGCTGGGCGCCATCTCGCTCGATCTGTTCGCGGTGCTGCTCGGCGGCGCGGTGGCCCTCATGCCGGTGTATGCCCGCGACATTCTGCAACTGGGCCCCTGGGGTCTTGGCCTGCTGCGTGCTTCACCCGGCATAGGTGCCATTGCCACGGCAGCCTTCCTTGCGCATACGCCAATACGCGATCATGCCGGCCGCATCCTGCTGGTGTTTGTGGCGCTGTTCGGGGTGTTTACCATCCTGTTCGGTCTTTCCACCCTTACCTGGCTGTCCATCCTTAGCCTGATGCTCATTGGCGCTGCGGATATGGTCAGTGTGGTGGTGCGCGAAACCCTGCTGCAACTGTGGACCCCCGACCATGTACGTGGACGGGTGAATGCCGTGAACATGGTTTTCCTCGGAGCCTCCAATGAACTCGGGGAGTTCCGCGCCGGGTTCATTGCTGCGTGGATTGGTGTGGTGCCTGCGGTGGTGTTTGGCGGGGTAGGGGCAGTGGTGGTGGCTGCTGGCTGGGCGAAGCTGTTTCCACAGTTGCGCGATATCAGGAAACTGGATGGCAGTGGACAATAATCCTGTGTGCACGCTTTCAAGAACGAATTTTCAAAATTCATAAGCTTGATTTCAGGCCCCGCAGACATAAGGGGAAACCCGTTATTAAAAATACAGGGAAAAACCGGTTATCTACTTTTCGTTATTTCGGCTGAGACAAAAAGAGGTTGAGTGACAGATAGTTACAGAATAGTCTTTGAATCAAAGGGCATGTAGCGAGCATGCTCACTAATATACTGTTAGGCAGCAGAAATGGATTTCAGTGAAAACGACAAAATATTTCGATTCCATTAGGCTTCGCCCAGATAGATCACACATCAAACATGAATGGATTCAATATGTTATGGATAATCCAGAGTCTTTCGTGACTCAATCAGATGGAAGAATTAAACTTTGGGCAAGAATTCCCGAGGCGGATGACCGCTTTTTAAGGGTTATCCTGCTTGAAGATCGAGAGACCGTTCACAACGCTTTCTTTGATCGGAGATATAAGCCATGAAGCTTAGCTATTTCGAAGATACTGACACCTTATACATAGAGCTGAAGAATACCGACATCAGTGAGTCCAGAGATTTGGATGAAAGCACTGTGTTGGATTTGGATGCAGAAGGAAATATTGTCGCAATTACTATGGAACATGCGAGTCGACGGACTGATGTACAAAAGCTCACCTTATCAGGCATCGCTGCCTAACAAAACGCTCCACGCGGACAAAAGCTCGTTGTCATGCGCTTTGCTTTCGCAAAGTTCACGCCAACGAGCTTTTTCCGTTGAGCATGCGCGTTATACGGCTTTCCGCGATTTAAGTTAGCTTTTACATACTCAAGGAGGAAAGTGACAGATGAGAAAATCAGCAAAGATTGCATTCTTGAGTTTTATAATTTCCTTTAATGTATATGGACAGACAGCGGCTCCTGAATACATGCGGCCATCAGAATATGTCTTCTTGGGTCAATTCGATGAATTGCTTGCTACTGTTGCTGACACCATAAACGAAGGCAGCAATAGTCAAATATTGGGGAATTACAACACTTTTCTTGGACGTGGAGATTTGAATGCCGAACTTAAGGGCTTGCCTTCAGGTAAAGCCTGCACTTCGGATGGAGTACGTGAACTGTCAGGCAGTGCCTGGATGCTGGATCATGCCAAAGATGCCAAACTCATCATGTTCAATGAGAACCACCTCACTTTGGCGTCAAGAACATTTTTGTTAACTCACTTAAGTGATTTGAAAGCACTGGTATTTACTCATATCGGTTTTGAGGCACTTCTGCCTTCTGATGATGAAAAGAGTATCGAACAAATATTGGCCAGTGGTTACTACACCATCGAACCAATGTTCTCCGCCCTAATCAGGAATGCTGCCGAACTGGGTTTTACAATATTTGGCTACGAAAATGTTGAGCGGCCAAATCCACTGGCATCAAGGGAGGAACAAATCAACGTCCGGGAGAAAGGTCAGACTCATAATATACTCAAGGTACTTAATTCATCTTCGCCAGATTCAAAATTCATTATTTATGCCGGATGGTCCCATATAGCAGAAGAGCCACTGCCATCCTCAATTCCAAATCATGAACTTCGATGGATGGCATCGTTGCTAAAAGAACAATCCGGAATAAACCCTTTAACAATAGACCTCACTCAATGCTTCTATACATCCAGTAACAGTGAGGGATGGAAGGGAAGAATTTATATTTCTGATAGCGGCTCGCCATTGATTCAAAGTACTTATCTAGGTGCAGTTGATGCACAGATTTACCTCCCCGTGCCTGCTGTACAAGCAGCGGATGCCGCAAACTATTACCGAAAAGCACTGGGACGACCATATCAGATTCCAGAGCATATGCGGTCTGGAGTATTTCCAGTTCTTGTACAAGCACGTTCGGCAGGCGTGAATAAAGCATCAGTAGCATATGACCGAGTATTATTGCGTCCTGGAGAGGATCTTCCCTTGTATCTAAAAAATGGCGACTACGAAATTACATCATACAAAGGTGATGGCAGCATCATAGGCGAGCAAGTGGTGCAAATTAAGGAAGTCTCCTGACAAAATAGGCATATAACAAGGCATTTATGTCGCAAGCAAGCTTGCTGGGACGGCTTGCACTTCATTTCAGTCCCCCGATATTCCAACGTCTTGTTCTGGAAAACTGTTCAGTATCGAGCAAAATATTGAAGATGGATTACAAACTATTGGATAGAACTCAACAGCAAGATGTCAGTTTGCTCTTCAAATCAGCCTTTACCGCATCCGAGGGCAAGGTCGAAGGTGAACTAATTGGGAATCTTGCATCGCAACTGGCTTCAGTAATCGACAATTTGAATATCATTTGTATTGGCGCTTATGAAAACGAGAAGATCATTGGCTCACTATTCTTTACACGCCTGATGTTTGATGAGCCAATCATGGTTTATATGCTTGCTCCGGTTGCAGTTGATACCGGGTATCAGGGCATGGGTATTGGCCAGGCACCCATAATGCACGGCCTGAACATACTCAAGAGTCGTTCAGTCTCAATAGTCATCACGTATGGCGATCCCTCATTTTATTCCAGGGTTGGGTTTGAACCACTCTCTGAAAATATCATCAAAGCACCGATCAGGCTTTCAATGCCGGATGGCTGGTTAGGTCAATCCTTGACAAGAAAGCCAATTCCAACCATCAAAGATCGTCCGAGGTGCGTGAATGAGTTCAATGATCCGGTGTATTGGTAACACAAGAACAGGACAAACAAGTCAATAATAGAAAGGATTGACGCCCTGCTGTTTACCAGGAGCGTTGACAGCATCATTTTCCGGACCACATTGAAATAAAATTCTCCTTGTATCGGGCAGCGCATTTCCCTTCAATACAGCAATGACCCCCGTACAAAATCTTATCCCATGATTGACTCCCTGCAATCTCTCGGTCTGGTGCCTTTCTTCACTCGCCAGCTTTCCGATACCGGCCTGATCCATGATCGTCTTGGCCGCGTGATGGCGGTGCAGCGCTCTGAATCCATGGTTGTCACAGCCACTGGCGAATTGTCAGTGGGTCTGTCGCCAGGCCTGCAGCAGGCAGATGCCATTGCAAGACCCACAGTGGGTGATTGGGTGGTGCTCGATGAGGCGCATACACGCATAGAGCAGGTGCTGGATCGCAAGAGTCTTTTCAAGCGGTTGGGGGCAGGGAGCAATGCGCTTATCCAGCCCATTGCAGCCAATATCGATATTCTGTTCATCGTCAGTTCTTGTAATGAGGAGTTCAAGGAATCGCGGCTGGAGCGCTATCTGGCCCTGTGTGCTGAGGCGGGTGCTATGCCGGTGATTGTGCTGACCAAGGCTGATCTTGCTGATGATGCTGACGCTTTCATCCAGCGTGCGCGCTGGGTGCAGCCGGGTGTACCGGTGGAGATCGTGAATGCGCTCGATGCTGAATCGCTTGCCGGCCTGCGTGCGTGGATAGACAAGGCTGCCACGGTGGCGCTGGTGGGCTCTTCCGGGGTTGGCAAGTCCACCTTGCTCAATACTCTTGCCGGCAATGTGCTGGCCGAAACCGGCGGTATCCGCGAGCAGGACAAGAAGGGGCGGCATACCACCACCCATCGTGAACTGCATGTGCTGCCCTGTGGCGGGCTGCTTATTGACGTACCCGGCATGCGCGAGCTGCGGGTGGCGGATATAGAGGATGCGCTTGATTCAGTGTTTGAGGATATTGCGCAACTGGCCCTGCAGTGCCGCTTTGCCGATTGCGGACATCAGGCAGAACCCGGTTGTGCCGTGCGGCGTGCCATTGAGGAGAACAGGCTGGATGAGCGTCGACTGGCCAACTACCAGAAACTGTTGCGTGAAAATGCCCATGCCACTGCCACGCTGGCTGAAAAGCGTTCACAGGGCAGGGATTTCGCGAAGCTGATCAAACAGGTCAAGCAGATCAAGAAGAACAAGGGCAACGCTTGAGTTTCCCTGTGCGGCCCTGTTTCCATTACCATGGCTACAGATCCGGCACAGCAAACCGGGCAGTGCTGCGCAAGGCCTGCCACGTAAAGGTACCCATTACCATGCATCTGCATACCCGCTTCATGAAAACCCTGTCCGCCGCTTTGCTGTGCCTGCCTGGCTGCAATATTGCCCAGGCCCAGATTGATCTGGCAGCACAGGAGGCCACAGCCCGTACAATCACCGGGCAGTTCACGGCAACACTCTTGCCTACGCTGCAGAGTGCGTTGGCCGAGGGCGGGCCTGCCGGTGCCATTGAAGTGTGTGCTGCCCGGGCGCCTGCCATAGCCGCAGAGCTGAGTGCCAACTCAGGCTGGTTTGTACGTCGCGTAAGTCTCAAGCCGCGCAACGCCAGCAGTGCGGTTGCTGATCCCTGGGAGCAGGAAGTACTGCAGAACTTCGATGAACGTCAGGCAGCAGGCGAACCCGGCCCCACCCTGTTTGCTTCTGCAGTAGTAGATGGTGAATATCGCTTCATGCAGGCACTGCCGGTGTTGCCCTTGTGCCTGAGCTGCCATGGCCAGAATATCAGTGAGGATGTGCTGGCAGCACTGGCGGAACACTATCCGGCCGATCTTGCCACCGGTTACAGTGAGGGGCAGATACGAGGTGCCATCAGTCTGCGTTTGCCCTGAATTGATGCTGTAAAGCCTTCGGAGTTCTCATGACCATGAGCAGATTGTTCACCTTGATGAGCCTGAACCTGTGGCTGTTGGCAGGCAGTGCGTTGGCGCAGCCGGAACAATGGCCCGGTTTTGTTGCAGATGACAGGCCGCCGCCCCGGCATGCAGATGGCCGTATCAATTTCGGTCCCCCCGAGGGCAGTAGCGGTTACTGGTCGCGCCGCACCCAGAACATAGTTGTCAATCCTTACAACAACCAGCCGGTAGCCTCGCAACTGGCGCCCATCCATATCAATGATGTCCCCCTGCCTACACCGCGCCATGGACCAGTGGCTATGTCATAGGCTGGAACGAGGGAGAGGAATTGTTCGAATATGTTTGCCAGGAAAACAATGTTTCTCCGGAAAGCATGATAGGCAATGGCCGTTTCAGTGTAATAGTGCCCTGAGCTCGCGGATTTTCAGAAATCGAATACCACAAGCAGAATGATGTTGTCACGATCGCGTGTGCTGCTGCTGTTGTTGGAATGCTGCCATTCCAGCGACAGGCGTTTGCCGGTGCCCAGTGTTTTGGCCAGCCCGGTTCTGAATATACTGCTGTTGCGCGAGGTAAAGGGGCGATCCATGTTGGTGTATTCACGGTCGAGCAATACTTCCAGATAGGGTGACCAGGTTCTGTCTGCACCTGCAGCGCCAGAAATGAACACGCCGGTTCTGAGTACGCCAAGCCTTTCGGTATTGCCGAAGGGTTCTGTTACTGCTTGTCCCAGACTGTTGATCCGGTTTTCGTAGTCCTGATACAGCCAGTGTGCACCTGCCATACCGCCGAGCTGCCAGCCTGCAGGCAGCCAGTCGAGTTGCGTGGAGGTCATGCGCAGGATGCCTTCCAGTTGCAGGTACTGCCTGCGGAAATCAAGATCGCGGGCTATGGTGCGCAGGGCGGGGCCTGCCTGGATGGTGACACTGTTGTTGCCACTGAAGTGGAGGTCTTCAATGCGAGCGCCCAGTGCAAGGGTGTCGCTCAGTATCCAGCCGCCATCCAGACGCAATCCTGCAGCTGAAAGACGGGTGTTGCCGGTGGTGTTCTTGAGGGTAACCCGGGTTTCTTCCAGCGCGAGTCCGGCAGCCAGATAACTGCGTGCAGAGGGTGCGTAAAGCACGCCAAGATCGTAACGGTCGTTGCGGCTGTGTACCTTGTCCCATTCAAGGCGTTTGGCACTGCGGGCCAACCCACGCAGGTAAAGCGGATTGCCGGTTTTGCCCTTTACACGGTGCAGGCTGTCCCACTGCGCAACATAACCTTCCATTTCAGTGGCAAAGGCACTTTCAGGCAGTGGAGGACCGGGAGCGAAAGTGCGTATGGCGAGTTCCTGGCGTCGGGCCACCTGATAACTTACCTGCCGGTTGATCAGTTCGCCGAGATCGGCACCGGTGGAGTAGAAGCGGCGCAAGCCAGACTGCCCCATGTTGCGCGCCCACTGGGCAAATACCGGTAACTGGGGCGGCTGTGCATGAATCGGGGCAGGGAGTATCAGAGCCAGCATCAGCAGGCTGATCAGGGAAATTCGATTGGCAGGATGCATCTATAGTCCGGTATATGTGCCCGGTCTGTAGCATGTGCTGTACAGACCTGTGTTACCCCGTTGGGTTATTTTTTGACGGGATTGTTCATTTTGAATCCATGATCCTGACTTGCAAAATCTGTCGCCGCCAAGATAATGATGAGCATAACAGAATCATCGACTGATAAAAGCAGGCCTAAATCTGCGGGAGCTTCATTTTGAACATCATACTCAAGCCGTTTGTATTGACCTTGCCACTTGCTTTTCTGGTTGCCTGTGGCGGACAACCTGCTTCCGAAGCTCCCCCGACTGCCGAAGCAGCACTGCCGGTTACCCGTATGCCGGAAAATGTGGTAATGCAAGCGCAAGGCAGTTTCCTGGTTTATGCCACCAACGAAGATTCCAACAATGTTTCCGTGATTGATGGCGACTACCACAATGTGCTGGCCACAATTGAAATCGGCAAACGTCCCAGGGGACTTAAAGTCAGTCCTGATGGCAGCAGACTTTATGTTGCTGTCAGTGGAGCCCCCAAATGCCCCCCCACAATGGAAGACGAGGAATGCGAGGCGCTGGAAGTTGACCTTTCTGCCGATGGTATCGCTGAAGTGGATACCGCATCCCGGGAAGTACTGCGCGTGCTGCCCAGTGGTATTGACCCTGAACAGTTTGATGTGAACTGGGAAACCGGGCTGATGTATATCGCGAATGAAAATGCCAACCAGGCTACCGTAATCAATATTGCTTCCGGTGAAGTAATTGCCGAGCTGCCAACGGGGCTCGAACCTGAAGGTGTGCGAATAGCACCGGATGGCTCAGTGGTTTATGTCACAGGTGAGGTGCAGAGCGATATAACAGTGATTGATACCGCTACCAACACGGTGGTCGGGACGATTGCTGTTGGCATACGGCCGCGCGATATTGTGTTCAGTGATGACAGCAGTCGTGCCTACATTTCCAATGAAATTGGAGAGAGCATTTCGGTGATTGATGTGGCTGCCTCCACAGTTGTCGATACCATTACCCTGCCTGCAGGTTCTTTGCCCATGGGGGTGGTGTTGTCGCCAGACAACAGCAGGTTGTTTGTGGCAACCGGTCGGGCGCGTACGGTGCTGGCGGTTGATCTTGCCACCAATACTGTGGTCGATACGGTTGAAGTAGGGCAGCGTCCCTGGGGGCTTACCATAAGTCCGGACGGCAACATGCTGTTTTCTGCCAACGGTCCGTCGGATGATGTAACGGTTATTGATGTGAATGATTTCACTGTGATTGAAACCATTGCAGTTGGTGAAACCCCATGGGGAGTGTGGCCTGGGCAGGTACCCTGATCATGGCCGGGTCGGCAAGCCAACCCCTACGCTCACAGATCTAGTGCAGCGTGAATAATAATAAACCGGATGTCGTACAGGGGCGTGCTTGCGCGCCCGTGTTGCAGAATCAGAAACTGTAATCAATCCCCAGTGTCAATCGTCTGAAATCCACCAATGCCGGACTTTCAGGCCCATTATCCAAAGCCATGCCTGCATCCGAACGGTAACGCTCTGCCGACAATGAAAGGGTGGCAGCCTCGATCTCCCACTGGATTTTCAGGCTGGTGCTCAGCGCGCCATAGGCCGACAAACGATAGTCTGCAGAGTTGTATCCGGATGAAAGAAAATCACTTACCGTTGTGAAGAAATCTGCTGCACTCTGGCTGTAGTAACGCACGCCCGGAATTATCTGCAGGCTGTCGCCCACATTCTGGTACCAGTTCAGCTCAAGCGTGTGTGAGTCAATGCCGAAGTTGTCGTGGAAATAGCGGTAATCGGCGTGCAGGGCAGCCTCTGGTCCTGCAAAGAAACGTCTGTATGCAGTGCTCCATGCCCACTGGGTGCGACTTTCCGGGCGGCGGTCCCTGAATTTGTAGGGATCTGTCAGATAACCCGACAGATGTGTGACACTCAGTCCTGTCTGGACCAGGCTTGCGGCATCAATGATCTGTGTTACCGACATGAACACGGAACGCGACAGCTTGCTGGCGTCAGTTACCCTGTTGAACAGGGTGGCGTCTGTCGGATCCATGTCGTCTGAAGACACACTGAAGCCGGTGGCAATTGTGGTCAGATCATTGTTGTAGTGCCTTTGCGCATCCATACCGGCACTGATCGAGTCGTAGTCGTTTTCATGGGAGGCGGCCAGGGTCAGACCAAGTGTGCCATTGTCCAGGTAACGTCTGCCGGTAAGGCTGATATCCCTGCGTTCTTCGGTGATAGTGGCGCCGCTCATCACTACGCCGGTAGAACCATCGCCTCTGGCTATGGTGTACCAGGGAGATGCGCCGCTCATGCTCTCATAGCTGGCATTCACATTGAGGCTATGGTTTTCACCAACCGGTGTCAGCACACTGAGCTGGTGAATGTCGATATCGAAACGTTCTGCGCTACCAATCAGCAAGTTGGCCCGGTCGAGATCATGTTCACGATAAGCGGATATTCGATAACCGACAGTGGTAACAGTGGGAGCGGCGTCTGCCTTTACCTTGTGGGCAAGTCCGGGGAGTGCCAGCGCCGAGGCGGTAAGCGCAAGCAGGGTGCGTGAGGAAGACATTGGCAGGCGGCTCCTGTTCAGTTACAGCCGCAACCTCCACCCGAGGCGGAATTTCCGCCGCTGGAGGCTTCCTTGCTGAAATACACGTGATTGTTCAGGGCCTGTTCCATGGTGTCGGGTTCAAGCGCCATTTCTGGACGGGCAAGCGTGCCGCGTTCCCAGGCCTGCACTGGTGTGCAGCCACTGAGCCAAACCAGCAGGCAGCTGGCAAGGGCAAAGCGAAGGAAAAAATGCATCAGTTTTCCTCCAGTAAAAGTTCAACTTGTGCTTCTATCATGTCGATGTCGCTGCGCTTGAAGCCTTCATGTACGAGCCGGATGGTACCTGTTTTGTCAAGCAGGTAGGAAGTAGGCATGCCTTTCACTTCATAGCTTGCAGGTGTGGCGCCTTCCGGGTCGCTCAGTACCCTGTACTGCACAGGGTCGTCGAGCAGAAAGTCGATACCGTCTTCCGGGTCGCTGTCGAGATTGATTGCCACTATTTCAAAATCTTCACCGGCATTCACATAACGATTGCGCAGTTCATTCAGCAGGGGGATCGACACCAGGCATGGCGGACACCACGAAGCCCAGAAATCCACATACACCACTTTGCCACGATAGTCGGCAAGTGTTGTGGAAGTACCGTCTTCACTGCGCAGGCCGGGCAGTGAGAAAGCCGGAGCAACATCTCCTGGTTCCAGTGCAAAAACCTGCGTCGTACTGAGCAGGCAGTAGAGCAGAAGTGTTTTCAACAATACGTTTGCGGGTTCATCCATAATGTTTGTCGTCCATGATGATCAGTTGGACTGTTCAAGCAGCTGCAGGAAGGTATCGAGATCCTTGTATTCCTGCATTGCAGTAGTAAGGACTGCACCACCAATATGGCCCTACAAACCACGCGTCTTTTGCAGAATGAAGTTCCGGCCTCGTGAATTGAGCAATGACTGGAAGATGCCGAAGTTCAAGCTCAGGTGATTGCTGTTGAAGGTGCTGACAAAGATATTCTGAGCCAGCCCGGCTGCCTGACCGCCTGCCACATGACACTGGATGCAAACGCCCTGAACCAGATTGGGTGAAATGTTTGTATCAAACAGTTCCCTGGCCTGATCGATGGCACTTTGTTCAGTGAAATTCACTATATGAGGGAACGGAGTAAAACGCAGTACACCGTCAGTGGCCTTGTAGCCAAGAAACAGTTTGTGTTCGCCACTTGCTCCCAGCTGCCCCGTGAATATGTCTACCTGCATACTGCCGGCAAGTGTCTGGTTGGGCAGGAAGGGCACCAGATCTGCTAACTGACCGGTGGTCCAGTTTTCATAGACACCCAAGGAATTGCGCATGGTAAAAGTGCCATTCACCCGGTCCACGATGAACAGGTCAGCGATCTGTCCGATCTGTGCCGCTTCCGGTCTGATGATGCCGACTATGCTGACGCTGTCGGTCAAACGGGCACTGTCCTCGAAAGTTGTGCCGCCATCGCGGCTGAGACCTATGGCAAAAGTGGCATTGCTGTCGCCAATACTGCCTGGGCCATCAAATCTGCCCCCTGCGACTTCCGTGGGACTGGTTCTGGTTTGTGCCTGAACTCCGGTACAAACCAGAAAACAGATAATTACCCTTGTAAGCCGTTTCAGCATGATGATTTCTCCCAGTGCTGTTTTCCCCCGATTTCACCATAGACCGATCACGATCATATTTGTTGCACATTGAAGCGCAAATTTTATACAGGAAATTCACTGGCTGTTGGCCTGATAAAAAGGCTTCTGGTTCAGCAGACACTGATTTTCGGAGGTGCATACAGGCTGAAAGGGGCAGGCGTAATCAGCAGCCATGAGATTGCGCAGGCTTTCAGGAAACACGGATTCT